>DSDE01000262.1 GCA_011049095.1 Fidelibacterota bacterium | reverse complement strand
TTAAATCAAAAACTTGGCTAATATATTTGATTGCCGATAATTTCAGCAGTGAATTAAGATTTTGATTATAGAGTTTTGAAATTTCTTTGGCAAAAGTGCAATAACTGAGAAAAATGTAATAATCGTTTCAATAAATCACTATTTTTAGCCCATGTACAGAAGCAGAAAAAGCGGCAAAAAGACCACCTTAGGCCGAAGTCTTGAGCTGATCATCCCTTTTCTTCTGGCTTCATTGCTCTGGCTTATCATAGTAGGAGACAGTGAATACAGCATCGTGATTGAGACGCCTATTGAAGTGTATGACCCCAGACCCGACAAAGTATTGAAAAATAAGATAGCAAAACACGCTTTAGTCAGATTTAAAGGTCGGGGCGCCAGTCTTTTTATCGCCCGCTACTTTGATCCGCCTAAGTTGATTCTAGATATCAGCACGATCCAGCGCCAATTTCAAATCAATCTTAAAGAGTATTATGAGAAATACCCACACCGCATTCTTTTTTCCCGAGAATTACTCACTTTCCAGGAGATCGTTTTTCCGGATATTATAGAAATCAATCTCGATAATAAAGTCACAAAGGAGATGCCAGTCAGGCTAAATCAGTCGGTCCAGGTTAAGCCCGGTTATCTGCTTATCGGAAAAGTAATTGCCCAGCCGGAAGTGGTGGAAATCACCGGCCCGCAAAGCCTTCTCAATGAATATTCTCTCATCGAGACAGAGCTGATCCGACTTCGGGAAATCAGTGGTAACATTCTTTACAAAGCATCGCTAATTAATCCTCAGCCCGACTTTTTTGAAATAAAACCCGATAATATTACGCTGATTGGAGAAGTTCAGAGCATTGGCGAGAGGCTTATCTATGAGATTCCTGTAGAGATTAAAAATCCACCAGAAAAGCAGACGCTGAGGGTCACTCCCGAGAAAGTGGCTTTGCGGGTAATCGGCGCCAATAAGCTGATTAATGAGCTGCACCCTGAGGAAATAGAGGTTTCTATTGATTATGCTGCCCAATGGATTCCCAACAAGCTGGATTATTTGCCATCAGTTAAAGTTCCTGAATCTGTTTTAGAATGGCGAGAGCTGATCCCAAATAAAATCGAGGTCGTTGTTGTCAGAGAATAAAAAGCCACTTATCCTTGGTATTGAAAGCAGTTGTGATGAAACCAGCGCCGCAATTTTACGAGGTTTTGATGTGCTGTCACACATTGTGTATTCCCAAATTATTCACCGGCAATATGGCGGAGTGGTGCCAGAGCTGGCCAGCCGTGAACACGAGAAGGCGATTATTCGCGTTTGTCAGGAAGCTTTTGATGACGCAGAGATAAAAGTCGGAGATATTGATGCAATAGCTGTCACCTATGGGCCAGGCTTGATGGGCGCCCTTTTGGTGGGACTCAATTTTGCAAAAGGTCTTGCCCTGGCTCTTGGCAAGCCGCTGATTGGTGTGAATCATATTGAAGGCCATCTCTACGCTCCTTTTCTCGAATTTCCAGATTTAAAAGCGCCATATCTCTGCCTACTGGTAAGCGGCGGACATACAATGTTAATTGATGTTCAGGGTTTTAGAAAATTTACTATTTTAGGACAGACGCTGGATGATGCTGCTGGAGAAAGTTTTGACAAAACGGCTCGCCTGCTGAAATTGGGCTATCCTGGTGGACCTCTTATCGATAAAATAAGCCGAAACGGCAATCCCAAAGCTGTTCATTTTCCTAGAGCTCTCCTGCATAAAGACTCTCTGGATATGAGTTTTAGCGGGCTAAAGACTGCAGTATTGAATTATATACGACAAAATCCTCCCGGCGACGATCAGGCGGTCGCTGATATCGCCGCCAGTTTTCAGGCGGCTGTTATTGATACACTCGTAGAAAAAGTCCGCAGAGCAGCGCGTTTTACAGGCTTGAAGTCTATGGTTTTAGCAGGTGGTGTCGCTGCCAATAGTCAGTTGCGGGCCAAAATGGAAAATCTGGCAACTGAGTTAAAAATTGATCTCTTTTATCCGCCTCTGGCATACTGTACTGACAATGCGGCAATGATTGCTGCTGCCGGCGTACTCTATTATGAAAAAAACTGTTTTTCTCCACTTAACCTGACGGCTGTGCCAAATCTAAAGCTCTCGTCTGCTGATGTTTGATTTATCTGCACCCAAAATTCTTATCGCTTTTTTGCTACTGCTGGTAATGAGCCTCTGGAGCTGGCGCTTCCTGAAATACTCAGCATTTCCCAAAAGCTCACAGCAGGCAATTATTACCCTTCGCTGGCTAAGTATCATACTGCTGCTCTTACTCTGGTTTCGCTTTGAATATACTTTTCATCAGACGCGATTTGAAAAACCGCAAATAGCTGTGGTGATTGACAATAGCCAGAGTATGAATTTTCATGGAAACGGGTCTGAAGCGCTAATCGAGAGCATAAGAACCGGCCCGAAGCTCTCCTTTTTAAGGGAAAATGCCCTCATTCACTGGTATGCCGGCTATGATGAGGCCTATTCCATTAATTACAGACAGTTAAATGGACTATCATTTGAGGGCAATTACACTAATTTGGCTGCGCTGCTAAAAAATGTAGTGGCCAAACACCCATCTGGAGCTCTCGAAGCCCTGATATTAATCAGCGACGGCCAGAGCGGAGTGGGTATCCCTTTGCCAGAGCTGCAGTTAAGTGGCTTTGAAAAATTGATTGTCATCGGTGTCGGAGATACTTTGCAAGACTTTTTGCCAAAGTTATACCCATCGCAAAACAAGATTTTTGCCAGTGATGCCGACTCAATAGAAATTCGCTTTACTATGGAAAATCCAGGGGCTTTTCCCCTCAGTGGTAAAATCTTTGTCTCATTTGAAAGCAGCGATGAAAAAATGATGCTCCCAGTGAATCTTGATCCCGGCAGACAAGAGAGATTTAAAGTGACTTTTGGCCCCCAGAAAACAGGCAATACACTGACAGTATGGAAATTTCAAAGAGCCGGCTTCGATTCCTTATTCACACTAAAGGAAAAACTGCCAGTCACCATTCGCCCCTATCTTTATAATCTAACGCTGATTAGTGACAAGCCCAATCCGGATGCTGCTTTTGTGCGGGAAATACTTCGCAGCGATCAGCGCTATCTCATTAATAATATACTGCTTTCTGAGCTTACAGATAAAACGGCTGACAGCGATCTGCTTTTGCTGTTTATTGCTCCGGGAGAAGAAAACGAGATTCTCAGCCGCTATTCTAAAAGCATTCCCCACGCAATATTTTATCAAAATCATCTGGAAAAGATTGAGTGGGTGGAAGGCTACCTAATGGAAGCTTTTTATCCTTTCCTTCTTACCGGCTCAGATTTGGAAAATTCTCAAAGCAATTGGCGTGGGCTGCCGCCAACTGTGCGCTCAAATAAAAATTTACCTGGTCAAAAAGCGCTCATATCAGAAAAGCCTCCCCAAGAGACAATAATTTCTTTTGGGGAAAATGGTATATATTGGGGAATTCAGGGTATGTGGCGCTGGAATCTGGCCGGATATGAAAAAAATTGGGAAAACCATTACAGACAACATATTTTAAAGAGTGTGGAATGGCTGCTGAGACAGGATCAGCGAAAAATTCTTCAATGGAAAGATGGTTTTGCAACGGCTTCAAGATATGAAACAGTTACAATGCCCCTCATCGCTAACCTGGATGAGGATACACTAAAGGCAAAAAGCAGACTGGTAATAAGTGTTTTAGACAGTGCAAAAAGCGAGCTTTGGCGTCAGGATATCAAAACACCCAAAGACGAAAATATCATCCAGTGGCGCAGTGAGCAGGCCGGTAAATTTCATTTGGCAGCAGCCATTTACAGCGAAAATACCTTGCTTGCCTCTGACAGCGCTCAACTGAAGATTACCGATATATCACCGGAATATGAGACTCGCGGCTGCGATGTGAAAGCCTTACGCAAACTGGCAGAGAAACATAGTGGTTTTTTTTATTATCTGTCGGCAAATGATACCATTGATTACCGTCCGCCACAAAAGAAGCGGGAGCTCCAATGGCGTTTTGATGCCGGCGCAGATTATCGTTTTCTCCTGATTTTGCTAATACCTGCAATTGCCGAATGGATTATCCGCAAACGAAACGGCGGCATCTGATTTTACTAACGGAATGCTAAATTTCTATTTTCCAGCTTATGCTAAGGGATGGCTTTAAATTAAGCCCGAGTCGCTCAGTGCCCCTCGGCGCCGATTATTTCCAAAAAGCTTAAAAAGACCCTTGAGTTGTATTCTTCGCGGCGGTTTAGCAGATACTTAACGGCCACTGCTTTGCTTTCGGCTTGACTATAAGGACGATCGGAGGTTATGGCGTCAAAAGTATCGACAACTTGTGCCATCGAAGCATAAATAGATAATGCCTGTCCACCGATGCGTTTTGGATAACCAGTTCCAAGCATATTTTCATGATGCTTGGCAATGATGTCCAGTGTGATGGGGCTCAGCAAACCAGCCTTTTTAACTATTTCAGCTCCGATTATTGGATGACTGCGAATCAATTCATTTTCTTCGTGAGTCAAGACACCTTTTTTATTAATAATATCTGCCGGAATCTCAGCTTTTCCTATATCCAGCAGAAATCCGCCGACTCCAATATCAGTTAGTTGCTCTCGGTCGCTGATATTGAGTTTGCTGGCCAGGGCAATAAGAATAGCAGAAACATTTATCCCGTGGCTGTATGTATAATTTTCCGATTTATAGAGCTTTATCAAATTATAAAATTGCATATGATAGCGGTCGAGAAAGGGAAGAATATCTTTTATGAAGGGTCGCACCCGCTGCAACAAAGAAAGGTCTTCCTTATTTTCAAAAATATTTTTTATCAGGGAATAGCTGGTTTGATATAGGATTTCAGCTTTTTCTTCAAAAGGAACTTGCTCTTTGCTGAGGATGAAAGCGATGTTTTCTTCAAAATAGGTGTAAAGAGCGCTGCCATCAGCATTTCTGATATAAACTTTTTTTTCTGAACGGCTTTTTAGGCGATTTAGGTGATTAAAGCTGATTTGCATATCTTTATTGGCATAGAGGGTGTATCTTTTACCAAGGAGAATGAAAATATCGGCGTTGATGCGGCTGTTTGGTTTGAGAAATTCCCTATTTAGCGAAATAAAATTTGGTTCCGGTGATTTGTTCGCAATTTGGCGCATAGACTTCTGATTAAATCAAGCCCTTATCTTCCATTTGTTGGAGTTCTTCAAGGGCTTCTTTCACAATAGAATTTAGAGAGGCAGAGGAGATATCGAGTTTTCTCAGGCAGCGCATAAAAATACGCTCATTGCCGTTTTTCATATCGCAGAAGCCGATATCATTTTCTGCGGCGAGAAAGTCGGCGATATAGATAGTGCTGGCATAGCGGATATTTTCATCTTCAATGGTCAGCGGATCGTGATGCCGGCCAATGGCAGCCGTAAATTCTTCGGGAAAAACCCAGCTCTCACAAATGGCTTTTCCAATATCGGCATGGTCAAACCCAATTATTTTGTTTTCAGCGACATCTAACGGGGTTTTGTTTTCATTGGAGTGCTTTATGGCTTCTTTAAATTCCCGGGTCATAAACTGCTCTTCAGCGATAAGGCCGATATCGTGCATCAAGGCGGCGGCATAGATGTTTTCGCCCCGCAAACCCAGCTCTCGCCGGAAAATGCTGCGGGCAATGAGCGCAACGCCAATGCTGTGTCTCCATAGCGCCAGGCGGTTATAGTCTTCTACAGAGTGTCCGTCAGTAAAAATTTCTACAACTTTTTGTGAAAGGGC
>DSDE01000254.1 GCA_011049095.1 Fidelibacterota bacterium | reverse complement strand
GGTCTTGGTAACACACCAAGGTGGACTGAGTTGAAGTGCTGCTTGAAATATTTTTTCGTTGTTCATAACCGTATTTTAGTTCTTTTATATCTTGTTTTCCACTCAAAATCATACAGAGCCTTTAAATGTCTAATTTTGTTTGAGCTTTTTTTGTCTGCCTTGGCGACGTTTTTGGGTAAACTCCTTGCCGACACTCTGCTCTTTTAGCTTTTTAATCTCATCGCTTGTTAATTTTTTCCAGTCGCCTGGCGCCAGATCATCGGCAGAAATACCAGCAAATAGTTCACGATGCAGCTTTCGTACTTTGGTATTGTAGTGTCGAAAGATTCTTTTCACTTCCCGCTTTTTTCCCTCTTTGAGAATAACGCGGTAGAGGGTACGCTTTCCATTGAGGGGTATAGCCTGCCCATTGGCGATGGCTTTTTCTTCTAAGGTCACGCCCTTTGGAAGTTCTTCTTCTGGAAATCCTGCGGGTGCCACGGCAAGTTGAACAAGATATTGTTTTTCCACTTCATAGCGGGGATGAATGAGTGTATGCACCAGATCGCCATCATCAGTAAAAAGTAAAATGCCGGTTGTGTCTTTGTCGAGACGGCCAATGGGTACCAGATGTTGATAAGGTTTGGGCAAAAGGTCCATAACTGTCTGATCGGCGTGAGGGTCTTTTTTCGTGCTAATATAACCCTGGGGTTTCTGCAGTTTGATATAAGTAAACTGCTTTATAAGCCTTACCCGATCGCCGTCAACGGTAATCAAATCTTTATCAGGGTCAATCTCCGTTCCTGGCGCATCAATAATTGTCTCATTGACGGTGACTCTTTTCTCAAAAATGATCTCATCGCACTGCCGTCTGCTTGCAATGCCGCAATGAGCTAAAAATTTATTCAGACGCATTCTCTTTTTCCGCCTCCTGAATGGTTTGTGGTTTTTGGGCCAGCATTTCTTCCAGCTCTTTAAGGCGTGGCAGGTCGGCTGTGCTGTTAAGCCCGAAATAACGTAAAAATTCCTGACTTGTTTTATAGAGGAGCGGTCGTCCAGGACTATCGGCCCGACCTGCCACCATGATCAATTCTTTTTCTAAGAGGGTACTTAATACACCATCGCTATTAACGCCGCGTATCTGATCAATATCAGGTCTTGCAATGGGTTGACGATAGGCAATAATCGCCAGTGCTTCGAGAGCGGCATTGGAGAGGCGCATCCTGCCGCTGCGATTCAGATAGCGCCGCACCAGCTCTTCATAGCTTTTTCGGGTGACGATTTGATAGCCACCAGCCACTTCCATAATAAAAAAACTGCGGCGGCTTTCTGTGTAAATTTGGTTTAATTTCTCCACCAGCTCCGGGAGATTGATGCGAAATTCTTCACCTATTGTATCATCGATCCTTTCCTGTGTAACCGGCAGCTCAGAAGCAATAAGGAGCGCCTCTACGATAGCCAGGTGATAAGATTCTGTTTCCATCGCTTCCCTCCTATTCCACTTTCTCGATGATAAAATCTTCAAACAAGTCACTCTGCCTGATTTTGACCTGCCCTCTTCGAACCATATCCAGAATAGCCAGAAAAGTAACCACCAGCACAATCCGCTCTTTGATTGATTCGGCCAGTCGAGAAAAGCTGACTTTTGTGCATTTAATGAAATGGCGGTAAACAAAGTCCGTTTGCGTGGCGATGGTGGCGCTAATCTCATTGACCTGGTGAAAAGATGGCGTTTCTGGAATTCGTTCTAAAACCCTCTTAAATGCGGCAAGAATATGTATTAAGGTGACATTCTGTAAAACGTCATTCAGTGGAATAGCCTGACCAAGGTATTCGCTATTGACCTTTCGGGGAAAATATGGAAGCTGCTGTTCTTCAAGCACAGCCAAGTCATAACTCAGCTCTTTAAACTTCTTATACTCTAGGAGACGCTCCACCAAAGCAGTCCGTGGATCTTCAATGGTCTGATTTGCAATCGCATCTGCAAGTCTGGGGATGAGCATCTGTGCTTTAATTTGCATGAGTGTGCTAGCCATTTCGATAAATTCACCGGCACTGCGGAGATTCAGCGTCTGGATAACTTCTAAATATTCGAGAAATTCCTGGGTGATTCTGGCAATGGGAATATCATAAATATTAATTTCGTCTCGCTTGATAAAATAGAGCAGCAGGTCGAGAGGACCTTCAAAAACATTGAGGTGGACTTTGTAATCCATTAGCGGGCAATA
Source organism: Fidelibacterota bacterium (assembly GCA_011049095.1). Classification (GTDB taxonomy): domain Bacteria; phylum Fidelibacterota; class Fidelibacteria; order Fidelibacterales; family DSDE01; genus DSDE01. The sequence continues at coordinate 3,556 of DSDE01000254.1, read as the reverse complement.
CCCGTGGCTTTTCTGAGTCGTCCTATAGTTGCAGTGGCAATGATGCGGGCTTTTTCTGCACCTTCTTTCAGTACATTGTCCAGATAAGCTCTGTCGTTGATAAGGTCATCGTATTTTTCGCGAAGGGGGGCAATTTCCCGCTCCATAAGCTCAAAAAGCGCCTGTTTGGCTTCACCCCAGCCCATTCCGCCAGCGCGATAGCGTTCAGCCATTGCGGTCTGTTCCTCTGCTGTGGCAAAAAGTTTATAGAGGGCAAAAACAGAGCAATTCTCAGGGTCTTTAGGCTCTTCGATGCTTTGGGAATTGGTAACAATCTTCATAATGGTTTTGCGAAAATTTTTAGACGGCAGAAAAAGTGGAATCACATTATTGTAGCTTTTGCTCATTTTGCGGCCGTCCATTCCCACGATGGTCTGGGTGCCTTCGCTGATGAGGGGCTCAGGAATAACCAGTAAATCCTGCTGATAGGTATAATTCACCGCTTTAGCAATATCGGCGGTCATCTCGACGTGCTGCTTTTGGTCTTTTCCCACGGGTACGACATTGGTGTCAAATAGCAAAATATCAGCAGCCATGAGCACCGGATAAGTAAAAAGCCCCATATTGACCCCTTCATCAGGATCATTGCCCTTTTCGAGGTTTTCCTGAACCATAGCTTTATAGGCATGAGCCCGATTCATCAAGCCTTTGCTTGTGAAAGCCATCAGAATCGTTGTAAGCTCAAATGTTTCAGGCACATCGGACTGGCGGTAAAAAAGAACTTTTTCCGGGTTCAACCCACAGGCAAGCCAGACTGCCGCCAAATCATAGGTATAATTGCGAAGGGTTTCTGCATCACGGATGGTATTTAGTGCATGATAATCAGCGATAAAATAGCGGGCTTCATAATCTTTCACCAGTTGCAGCGCCGGTTTGATGGCGCCGAAATAGTTGCCGATGTGAGGCGTGCCGCTGGGTTTGATTCCGGTGAGAGATACTTTAGGTGTCATATTTTATTGTCTCCTTTTATTCAGGTGCGGCGGGTTAGCTGCCTGGTCTTATATTGAACTTTAGCAATTGTCATTCCTGATACAATAGCATACTCATATTTCATAGTTGTTTATCAATATCAGAAGAAAAGTAAAATTTCATTCTATATCACACGCCACGATGTGCCCTCTTTGCGGTCAATGAGTTCAATCCCTTTTGCTTTAAGCTCATCGCGGATTTCATCTGCCAGCTTCCAGTTTTTTTGCTGGCGGGCCTGATAGCGGCGTTCAATGGCTTTATGAATCTCTGTTTCGTTAATCTTCTCTTTCATCTCTTTCCAGAAAATCACACCAAGCACCTGGTCCACTTTCTGTAATGCCTGCCGAATGAGCCTGGCGTCACCATTGGTGAGCGCTTGCTTTATGCGGATTTTATAGACTTCACGAATAAATTCGAAAAGCGTTCCCAAAGCTCTGGAAATATTGAGGTCATCATCCATAGCCTCTTCAAAGCTTTTGAGCATTGTTTCAGAAGCTTTGGCAATCACTTGAGAATGGCCAGCTTCCAGATGAATTTGCTCCAATTCAAATAGAAAGTCATCAATACGCTCCAGACTTTTCACATTATTCAGCAGAAGCTCTTCGGTGAAAAGGAGTTTTTGGCGGTAATGTGTAGAAAGCAGCATAAAGCGGATAGCCCGAGGGCTGTAGCCTTTTTCTATCAGGTCTTTGATATATATAATATTGCCCAGGGATTTGGACATTTTTTCATCACCAAATAAGAGATGCTCGCAATGCAGCCAGTACCTTGCGAATGGCTCTCCCGTGGCGCCTTCACTCTGGGCGATTTCATTTTCATGATGGGGGAAAATATTATCCACGCCACCGGTGTGAATATCAAAACTTTTTCCGAGATACTTCATAGACATAGCTGAGCACTCTATGTGCCAGCCGGGGCGGCCCTTCCCTAAGGCGCTTTCCCAAAAGACATCACCATCTTCTGGTTTCCAGGCTTTCCAGAGGGCAAAATCTTGCGGCGATTCTTTGCTGTACTCATCAGATTCAATGCGCCGGCCTTTCCGCAGCTGGTTTTTATCGATATGCTGCAGTTTCCCGTAGGGCTTAAAGCTACTGATTCTAAAGAAGATATTGCCATCATCGGTGTAGTAAGCCAGACCTTTCTCGAGAAGCGTCTCAATCAGCGCAATCATTTCGGGAATGTGAGCGGTGGCTTCAGGATAATACTCGGCCTTTTCAATATTAAGGGTGGCAATATCTTGAAAAAAGGCATTTTTGTAAGTTTCAGTATAAGTGCTCAGGGGTGTGCCGGTCTCCCAGCATTTACGGATAATCTTATCATCCACATCCGTAAGGTTCATTACCTGTGTCACTTTGTAGCCTTTAAATTTCAGGTACCGCCGCACTTGGTCTTCAAAAATATAAGCGCGAAAATTGCCGATATGGGCAAAATTATATACGGTTGGCCCACAGGTGTACATTCGCACGTGCTGTGATTCGAGACTTTCAAAAGGCTCTTTGCGGCGGCTCATCGTGTTATAAAAATGTAAAGCCATAATTCTCCCTATCTTTGAATCGTTAAAGCATCGGCAATAATATGTTCCAAGAGCTGTATAAAGCTCAAACCGGCAGCCTGTGCCGATTTTGGTGTCAGGCTGGTGGCGGTCATTCCGGGCAGTGTATTGGCTTCCAGGCAGTAACTTTCTCCTGCTTCATTCACCCGAAAATCAATACGGCAGTAGTTTTGCAGGCCCAAGGCTTCCACCACCCGCAGCGCTTGCTCCTGCAGGTGCGATTTCATTTTTTCGGGAATCTCCGCCGGTACGATATATTCTGACATATTGCTGCCATATTTTGATGCGTAATCATAGACGCCACTTTTGGGTTTGATTTCTAAGACAGGGTAGGCATTGCCAGCGATGACTGGCACCGTGAGCTCTCTTCCCGCGATGTAAGCCTCCACCAAAATTTCCTTATCATAAGAAAGGGCATCTTTCAGCAACGGATTCAAATCGCATTCTTCTTTCACGATGTGAAGCCCCACGGAACTTCCGGCGCGGTTGGGCTTTATGACCAGGGGAGCGGGAATATTGATTTTCTCATAAAATTGGCGAATAAGCTGAGATCTGGCTGTTCTAACGCCATTTTGCGCCATTAGCAACTTGCTGCGGAACTTGTCCATAGCAATTGCTGAAGCAAAATAGCCAGAGCCGGTGAAGTGGATTTTGGCCATCTCCAGCACGGCTACAATTCGACCGTTTTCGCCATTTCCGCCGTGCAGGCCATTAAAGACAATATCAAAGTTTTCTTTTTTAATCCAATTGAGCTGCTTTAAAAAATAGTGGTCGCTAAGCTGCGTCAGTTCGCGAAAATTTTCTTCATTGACGGCTACGTTTCTTAAGCTATCGAGAAAATCAGCCATTTGGGTCAGGGGTGTGGCTGGGTCTAGATAAAACACCTGATGGCCCGCTTTTGCCAGCTCTCTGCCAACAGCAAAGCCGCTGTGAATGCTTACATTTCTTTCTGTAGAAGCGCCGCCTAACAGCACGCAGATTTTCATAAATACTCCT
>DSDE01000489.1 GCA_011049095.1 Fidelibacterota bacterium | reverse complement strand
TTTCAATGTTTTGATCCACATACCAGATAGGGCCAAAGTAACTATAAACCTGAACAGCATTCGTGACAATCACCGTATCACTTTTTTCAGAATCAGTGACGATAAGCCTTACTGAATAGACACCCGCGCTGTCGTAAGAAAAAACTGGATTTGCTGTGCTGTCGTCAATCACACCATCATTGTTAAAATCCCAATAACGGTTGACAATGGGCTCATCAGAGCTAGATTTATCTGTAAACTGTACTGTCAGCGGCGCTGCGCCTTCATTTTTATCCAGCGAAAAACGGGCTACAATGTCAGGAGCTAAACCAAAGATAGCTGCTTGTCCCTCAGTAAAATAGGAACCACCGGGATTCATTTCTGTCAGCAGATAATAGCCATCATAAGAACCACCCCAACCCCAGTTAAAATGAAAATAATCATTCCCCTGATAGCCGTCCAAATTAAAGGCGTGTCCCCCTGAGCCGTAGCCGACATAAACCATAGGCCGGAGATTATCCAGCTCTTCACGAATAAATTCCTTCCAGTTTACAGCAGTATAATTAGATTTATAGCGATAGTGTGTATTTTTGCTATAGCCAAAATAAGTTTTAAATGCGTTGACACTGTTATTTTGTCCTTCGCCCACATAAGCGCCTGAGCCATCTGGGCTGTAATTCATATTGACTGAGGCGCCGCAATGAAACTGCAGCAGCGCTATGGGAATATTGACATTGCCGCCGGTGCTCATTGGCATATTCGCCCAGTCATAAAGCGTATCAAAATCAGCCTGAATATAGCCGTAATTAGAATGATAATAACGATGGCTGCCAACCCCACGGGCGGGATGTTCCCAATAACGCATTGCCTGAGCCATAGAAGTAGCCACACAGCCGGCATAAACGTGCCCGCCTGGCCCAGCCGCATCTTCGGGACAGAGCGCATTGTAGGGGTAGTTTTGATTCCATTTAGTGCGAAGCAGTGGCGTGATCTCTTTTTCATTCTTTGTATCAGGAAACTCTGCCATGCTGCTAAAGCTTGCCCACAAAGCTTTAGTCTCACTATTTGGAATGAGTTGATTTTCCAGCGCATAGTCTAAATCTGCCTTAAAAATTGCCAGATGCTCCTCCAGCGATGAATGATAATCAGGCGCAGTATATTCTCCTTCATACGAGTAAGCAATCACCGGTGAAAGTCGGTCATCGCCGGCAACAATCACAAAACCTGACGGCGACATTGCTATGAAATAGTGGTATCTTAAACCATTTTCACTTACTGGATAAACTCCTTTCACCTGGTATTGACCTTCTCCATAAAATGAAAGCCAGTTCTCAGCAACTGTTTCTGCTGTATTTTGATTGATTGGCGCCGCATTAGAGATATTTAATACAATAACAAGTATTACAGCGATTCGTATCAGAATCTTCATAAAACCTCCCGTTCTTCTTTGTAGCAATTCATTAAAGAATATAAGAGAAAGTCAGGGGAAATAAAACCTCTATCTAAGCCGCACTGTCTTCCGGGTCACACGTTTCTCATTGCTTTGGAGAATAATCAGATAAATCCCGCTGGTAACAGGCTCAGCAAAGTCATTTTTGCCGTCCCAATGATAGCGCTGCAAGCCAGCAGTCGCATAGCCAGAATGGAGCAGACGCACGCGATGTCCTCTAATATCTTGAATCATTAGTGTAATCTGTTGATTTTCCGGCAGAAAAAAGCGAATCACCGTATCAGGATTAAAAGGATTGGGAAAAATTCTGATCTCAGTGGCTTCCTCATTGCGTGCTTCGCGAATGGCTGATGGCGGGCTGCTATTCAGCCAACGAAAAGCCGCCGGAAATTCCCTTCGCCAGTACCATTCACTGTGAGCGCCGTCAGAATGGCTTACCACTGTAAAATCATCCCCGCTAAATCCACTATTCTCAAGATATTCCGCCATTTTCTCTAGGTTCGGAACCATCGTTGCGCTTTCATTTTCGCCGCCTAACATATAAATACGAACATTCGCCGTTTTCTCAATGCTTTCCATATAATTCCAGAGGGAATCACTAAACCAGAAGCTGGGGGAAAAGACACCAGCCATGCTAAAGATTTCCGGATACTCCATAATCCCATAAAAACTGATATAGCCGCCCAGACTGCTGCCGAAGAGCCCCGTGGACTCTCGGCCTGGCAAAGTGCGGAAATAGCTGTCAATAAAGGGTTTAAGCTCATTGACAAGAAATGAAAGGTATGCCTCGCCGTCTCCGCCGCCATATTGGGAATTGCGCCAGGGTGTGTACTCAGCGATGCGATCCATTCCACCATTGTCAATACCCACAATAATAGCCGGAAAGCCCTGCTGGAAAAGGCTTTGCATACTTTCATCAATGCCCCATTCTCCAACAAAGGAATAAATCGCATCAAAGAGATTTTGCCCATCGTGCATATAAAAGACTGGATAGTGATTTGTTGAGTACTCGTAATTGGGTGGCAAATAGACCCAAATGCGCCGGGTTCGACTGAGGCTTTCCATCGGAAAATTAGAATCCAGGTGATAGACATTGCCTTGGACTGTATGATTTCCAGAGACCATATCTTCCCAGTGCTCTATCTGATGGCTAACTATCGTATCATTTTGGACCAGGAGCGCTCGATTTCCCAGAGGTGCGCCGTCAGACCGCATCTCCCCACGCGTCCAATCGCCGCGAGTAAATTTATAGGCCAACTGTGTGCCTGCAGGAATGTCAAGGGTCAATCGCCATATACCATCACTTTCTGTGAAAGCAAGCTCCGCTGCGCCTGGCTGCCAGCCCGCCATATTCATCGCGATATAGATTGTATCTAAAAAGGGCTGATAATAACGGGGCGTTGAATCAATCTCCAGTGTAAGTTCTGCTCCGAATAGTGCTACTGTGAATAGCAGACATAATGGAATCCTTCCCCTTGCATTTTCTCCTGTCATCACAAAGCGCTTTATCATAAAATAAAATAGCAGCTTTTTTTGACATTGCCAGGCTTTTTCAGCCCTTATTGAAAAATCAAAGGGAGCTGCGCCAGAAAAAAAAGCCCTGCTATTGCGATGCTTTTTTTCTTTTTGCTAAATTTATTACAGAAAAAAAAGCATTTCAGCGTAATTGGGCAAATCCCAGTCTTCTGCTGCGCAAATTGACTCCAGTTTGTCTCCATAAATCCGCAGCTCTTCCATCAGAGTTTTCAGTTTAGTATCAACGCATCTCGCTTTTAAGTCTTCTGTTTCAATGCTCTCTTCTAATCGGTTCATTAAATCACTAAGATTACTTAAGCAGAGTCTGAAACTTGCTATGAGAATGTCAAATTCTTCCAGCGCCTTTAGGATTTGGACCTGATTTCTTCCTAGCAGCTTATCAAGCTCTAGGGTCCGCAAAAGCCTCTGCTGCGACTTTACCGCCGCTGGAAAAATATGCCGCCGGCCCATTAGAAGCATTGTATTCGCTTCTATTATCATCTGCTTGATATACATCTCCGTAAAAATAGAGGCCCTGGCAGCAAGTTCTTTCCGACTAAGCACTTTTTCCTTTTCAAAAAGCGCCACGTTTTTTTTATCAAGAAGATGCTGGTACGCATCAATCGCGGTGGAAAAATTTGGCAAGCCGCGCCGCTTGGCTTCTTCCGGCCATTCTGCGCTGTAGCCATCTCCATTAAAAACAACTCGCTTATGAATTTTATACTTTTCTTTAATCAGCTCTTGTACATCACTATGCAAATCTTCAGATTTTTCCAAACTATCGGCAAATTCATTTAGTGTATTAGCAATAATCGTGTTGAGTATCATATTGGGTCGAGCCAATGAGGCTGAGGAGGCTACCATTCTAAATTCAAATTTATTCCCTGTGAAGGCAAAGGGTGAAGTGCGGTTTCGGTCTGTGCTATCCATCGGCAGAGGCGGCAATGTGGAAACACCAATGCGCATGTTCCCATTTTGTTTAGTACCCCGCTTCTCCCCTTTCTCAATTTTTTCCAGGATTTCTGTCAGGAGATCACCCAAATAGATGGAGATGATAGCCGGCGGCGCTTCATGCCCGCCAAGCCTCAGATCATTTGACGCATCGGAAGCAGCAATTCTCAATAGGTCTGCATGCTTGTCAATGGCAGAGATAACGGCTGTGAGAAAAAGCAAAAATTGGGCGTTTTCATCGGGTGTCTGTCCCGGTTCAAGGAGGTTTTGCCCATCATCAGTGGTCAGTGACCAGTTATTGTGCTTCCCTGAGCCATTTAGACCGGCAAAAGGCTTTGGGTGAAGGAGGCAGACCAAACCGTGATGGCGGGCAAGCTTTCGCATTGTATCCATCACAAGCTGATTTTGATCTGTGGCCACGTTGCAATTGGTGTAAATAGTTGCCAACTCAAATTGATTTGGCGCGACTTCATTATGCTTTGTTTTTGCCGAAATGCCAAGCTTCCAGAGCTCACGGTCCAGCTCATGCATAAAAACCGAAACCCGCTCATGAATTGTCCCAAAATAGTGGTCCTTGAGCTCGTGTCCTTTCGGCGGACGCGCACCAAAAAGCGTTCTACCTGTAAGCTGCAAATCCAATCTGGCATCATAGAATTTTTTATCGATGAGAAAATACTCCTGCTCCGGACCCACACTGGGCAAAACACGCTGGACAGTCTCGTTTCCAAAAAGCCGCAAAATCCTCAATGCAGCAGTATTTATCGCTTCAATACTGCGAAGAAGCGGCGTTTTTTTATCCAGAGCATCGCCGGTATAACTATAAAAAGCGGTTGGAATAAAGAGTGTTACACCGCTGTTGTCTTCTTTGAGAAAAGCTGGCGAGGTAGCATCCCAGGCCGTGTATCCCCGAGCTTCAAAGGTTGAGCGAATGCCGCCACTGGGAAAGCTGGAAGCATCTGGCTCACCCTGAATCAGCTCTTTCCCGCTGAATTCCATTATAATTCTGCCTTCGCTGCTAGGCGAAATGAATGAATCATGCTTCTCAGCAGTTATACCATTCAATGGCTGAAACCAGTGTGTAAAGTGGCTTGCGCCTTTCTCTATTGCCCAATCTTTCATCGCGTAAGCCACGATTTCGGCAATCTCCGGGTTCAAAGCCTTTCCCATATTGATGGTTTCCCGCAATTGCTGATAGACTTTGCGGGGCAGGCGCTGCTGCATAACCCTTTCATTAAACAGATTGACGCCAAACAGCTCCGTCACTTTTAGTTTATTTGCTCTGATGCTCTTTTCAGTGCTCATTTTTCTCCTCTGTACATCGTTTTTACTTTCTATGAATTTACTATTCATCCAGCTCTAATACCGTTGTTTCTTTAAAGGTTGACAGCACCAGACTGCTTTCTGTGCGGGTTACCCCTGGCCAGGTCTGTATTTCGGCCAGCAATTTCTCAAGCGTCGTCATATTTTTCGTTATAGCCTTGAGAATATGAGAGCCGCCACCAGTGACAGAGTAGCATTCCTGAATCTCCGGTGTGAGCTCTACCATCTGTATGATATCAGTAAAATGCTTCGATGAACTGGTAAGCAAAGATATAAACGCCATGACATCGCGGTCCAGTTTTTTGCTGTCCAAAATCGTCGTGAATTTGCGGATGATCCCTTGTTCACGCATTTTAAAGATTCGGTCTCGAACCGCGGGAATGGTCATTTTTGTGATCTCTGCCAGATCTTGATAAGTGATACGCCCATTTTCCTGTAAGTGTTTTAATATTGTTTTGTCAATGTGATCCATCATCTTCTCCTTTCGCCCAAGTTTATGAGTTTATATTTATATTGAAAAGTATTTATTTTAGAATAATTACTATATTTATTTACAATATGAAGCATTATTAACT
>DSDE01000071.1 GCA_011049095.1 Fidelibacterota bacterium | reverse complement strand
GGGAAGCCCTGCTTTCATAAGCAGAATTTCACTGCCGGCAAGCTGTTTTTCAGCTTGAATATAATAGCGGCTATCTGCCCAGAGTGCAGCCTTATTCTCTGTGACGACGACTAAGCCAGCAGAGCCGGTAAAACCGCTGAGCCACTCTCTGCAGCGCCAATGTGGAGCAAGATATTCGCTCATATGGGGATCGGCGCTGGGGATGATGAAAGCCTGTAAATCTTCTTCCGCCATTATTCGTCGGAGATGTGTTATGCGCTCATTTGCTGTCATTTTTTATCCTCTATTTTATGATAGTTATCTCATTAAGGAGCGCTGAATGATCGCCTGTTTCAAGCAGCACCAAAAGAAGATATCGGGAATCGACACTAATGGTGCGTGTCAGCGCTTCACTGTATTTCCAGTCAGAGCTCATTGCTTCATAGTTGCCATCAAAGGCAATTCCAATGAAATGACCCCGAGCATTCAGAACCGGCGACCCAGAATTACCGCCGGTTATGTCGGTGGTATGGAGAAAGTTGACTGGAAAATCGCCCAGTTTCTTATCCCATAGAAAGCTGTTTTCCCCAGTTTTTTTGATTTTCCGCATAATATCAGGGGCATTGAAGGGCTCTTTACCATTATGTTTGGCAATCATCCCCTTTAAGCGTGTAAAGGGAAAATACCATACGGCATCTTGGGGCTCATAGCCGGCGACTGCACCGTAAGTAAAGCGGATTGTGCTATTGGCATCTGGGTAGAGATTTTCTTTTGATTCCCGAGCCAGCAAATCGAAATAGCGGGGCATGAGCAGGGTTTTACGACCGGAAAGCTCATCTTCTTTTTTCCGAATCTTTTTCATATCTTCTTCAAAAAGCAGTGCAAAGTGAATCATTGGGTCCTTGCAAAGCTCCAGTTTGCTGAGGGGAGCCGTAAAAAGTTTTTCCCACAGCTCTTTTTCTGATAATTGTGTTTCAGTATATAGTTTTTCACAAAAAACTGGTATCGCCTCGGTCAGCCCTTTTCCAGGCGCCGCTTCTTTGACCATATCCCAAAAGCTAAAAGCATGGGCATTCTCGTCCTTGGCCAGCTCCTGCATAAAGCGCTCCATCACCCACTGGTCTAAAGGCGCATAGTAGCTAGCCAGCGCTCTCTTGATCCGCATTTGCAGATTGAGACTGTCCCGATCTTGCCACCCCATTTCCCGCTGAGCATCGGCCTTTTCTCCTTCGGTGGCTTTCCTGACCAATGTCCCTGCTACAGAATGTAGCTGCGGGCTCCAAGAGAGCCATCTCATAAGATCAGTCTGTGCATCTAGCGCTTCTTTATCATCCTGAAATGCCGCTAGATCGGTGAATAGCTCCTCTATTGCTGGGTCTCCGGCATAGTACCTTTTTAGATAAGATTCAAATTCATTCTTTTCGGCGATGATACCCAGTTTTTCAAAAGCATCCAGCATTCCCTGATTATTTTTATAGACATTATTGAGCCCCTTGACGCGAGAAGCCAGTTTTAGAGCGACAGCTTCATCTTTTGCACCCAGCTCCTCAATTTTATCAATCATCATTTTAAATCGACGGATACGCTCTGGATAGCCTTTGTTGACGGTGTAGGCTGCCTCCCGCGCTGTCAGATGGCGCTGTGTGCCGCCGGGATATCCGATTATCATCGTGAAATCACCATCCCGCAGCGGTTTGGCAGAGATGGCAAGATGGTGTTTGGGCTTGAAAGGAATATTTTCTGGAGAATAGACAGCCGGAGAGCCATCAGGGGCAGTGTAAACCCGCATCATAGCAAAATCGCCGGTATGCCGGGGCCACATCCAGTTGTCAATATCGCCGCCATACTCACCGACTGACTGTGCAGGGGCATAAACCAGCCTAATATCCTGGAAACGCAATGTTCGAAAGAGGTAGTAGCTGCGACCATTATACATAGATTTGACATAGGCTTTGATACCTGCCTCTTTTTCCGCTTCTGCCACCATGCTTTTCATGGCCGATTCAATGGCTTCATAGCGCTCCAGCGGCGTCATTGCATCATTAAGCTCTTTAAGAATACGATCGGTGACATCTTCTTGAGTGAGGGTAATTGTTGCAGAATATCCCTCAGCATAGAGCTCTTTACTTTTATCTTTGGCATAAAATCCATTTTTAAGGATATTATTTTCCGGCGTGGCCAGCCTCTGAATTGCCTGAAAGGCCACATGGTGATTGGTAATGACCAGAGCTTCCGGGGATATGAATGAGCCTGATCCGCCGCCAATCTGTACTATGGCATCGCTGAGACTTGGCTTGCTCTCGTGATAAATGGCCTCCGCTTTCAGCTTTAGACCGGCTTTTCTTGCCGCTTTCCAGGGCAGCTCATGGAGTAAAAACATACCTTCCGCACCCATAACAGGCAGTGAAAGTGCGAGAAGCAGGATTGAGTATTGGAATTTTTTCATTTTGTATCCTTTCATTGTTTATTCATGACTGAAAATTATAAATTTATCTGCCTTTATCAAAAAAGAAATCCGTCTGCTTGAGAAAAATGAGATTCATTTCGAAATAGAAATTGTTGTCGCAAAAGATTTTCAGGTCAAAATATTTAATAAAAAGGTAAAAGCCTGATGGAAATATCAGGCTTTTTCTTAGCCGTAAAAAATTTATATGTAAATCTGTAGGCTTTATCCTTCTGTTTTCAGGAGATTGCGGAGAACGGTATGCAGAATGCCGCCATTTCTGTAGTAATGAATATCCACGGGCGTATCGAGACGGACTTTTACTTGAAAATGGCTCATTTCGCCATTCTCATTAACAGCCTTCACCGTCAGGAGCATACCTGGCATAAGTTTGCCGTCAATGCCTTCGATGGTATATGTCTCAGATCCGCTGAGCTTGAGCGATTCCACATTTTCACCATTGATAAACTGGAGTGGCAAAACGCCCATTCCAACGAGATTGGAGCGATGAATTCGTTCAAAGCTTTCCGCGATAACGGCCTTAACTCCGAGGAGCAGCGTCCCTTTGGCTGCCCAGTCACGACTGGAGCCGGTGCCATATTCTTTCCCTGCAACGATAATCAAAGAGATTCCTTCTGCTTTATAGCGCATCGCTGCATCAAAAATAGATACCCTTTCACCGCTGGGAATGTGTATGGTCTCGCCGCCTTCAACACCAGGCAGTAATAGGTTTTTGAGGCGAATATTGCCAAAAGTACCCCGAACCATAACCGCATCATTGCCACGGCGGCTGCCGAAGCTATTGAAGTCTTTTCGCTCGATGCCTTTCTCAAAAAGATAGCGCTCCGCGGGACTTTTAGGCGGAATGACGCCGGCTGGACTGATGTGATCGGTTGTAACGCTATCTCCAAGAAGAGCTAAAACGCGGGCATTATTAATATTGGATGGCGACGGCAGCTCAGGTGTCAGATCTGTAAAGAAAGGCGGCTCGGCAATGTAGCTGCTGTTTTCATCCCAATCGTAAATATCACTTTTTCGGCTATTGATGGCATTCCAGGTTTCATTGCTGTTCCATACGTTGTCATAGCTCTTGAGAAACATTTCCGGGTGAAGAGCTTTTTTGATGACGGCGCCAATTTCCTCTTGTGAGGGCCATAAATCTTTGAGAAAAACGGGATTTCCCTCTGGGTCTGTACCTATTGGCTCGGTGAGGAGGTCAATGTCCACATTTCCGGCTAGGGCATAAGCGACAACGAGAGGCGGCGAGGCCAGATAGTTAGCCCGTGTATGAGGATTCACCCGCCCTTCAAAATTTCTGTTTCCCGAAAGAACGGCGGCCGCTACCAGCTCATTTTTGCTAATTGCTTCGGCTAGCGGTTCCGGAAGGGGTCCGCTATTGCCGATGCAGGTGGTGCAGCCATAACCAACGATATCAAATCCGATTTTCTCAAGAGAAGGCAGGAGTCCTGATTCTTTTAGATACTCTGTCACCACTTTGGAGCCTGGAGCAAGGGAAGTTTTTACATATTTTGGAACGGTGAGTCCTTTCTCAACGGCCTTTTTTGCCAGGAGACCGGCAGCTACCAGTACAGAGGGATTACTGGTGTTGGTGCATGAGGTGATGGCAGCAATGACAACAGTGCCATGCCGCAGCTGGAGTCTTTCATCCTCCAGGGTAACTATGCATTTTGCGGCAAGCTTTTCAGGAGGCAGACCAAAGCCGCGCTCTTTTACTGGTGCACTGAGACTCTGCAGGAAGCTTTGCTTCACATTGCTGAGATCAATCCGGTCCTGAGGGCGTTTGGGGCCTGCCAGTGATGGCACAACATCGCCAAGATTCAGCTCCAGGTAGCTGCTGAACTCAGGCGCGGGAGTTTCTTTAGTGCGAAATAGCCCTTGTGCCTTAGTATATTTTTCTACAAGCTCAATCTCTTCATCACTGCGTCCGGTAGCTTTCAGATAGTTGAGTGTTTCACAATCAATAGGGAAAAATCCCATGGTTGCGCCATATTCGGGAGCCATATTGGCGATGCTTGCCCTATCTTCCAAGCTCATACTGCTTAGCCCTTCGCCGTAAAATTCCACAAATTTTTCCACAACTTTATGCTCACGAAGCATTTGCGTTACTGTCAGGGTCAGGTCGGTAGCAGTAACACCCTCTCTCAGCTTTCCAAAAAGCTTAAAGCCAACAACTTCTGGCGCCACCATAAAGAGCGGTTGTCCCAGCATCACTGCTTCAGCCTCAATGCCACCGACACCCCAGCCAAGTACACCCAGCCCGTTGATCATTGTTGTGTGGCTATCGGTTCCTACCAGAGTATCAGGAAATACGGCTATAGCGCCATCTTCACACTTTTTTGTGAGAACAGCTTTGGCCAGATATTCGAGATTTACCTGATGGATGATGCCTGTGGCCGGTGGTACAACGCGAAAATTATCAAAAGCATTTTGCCCCCAGCGCAGAAATTCATATCGCTCACGGTTGCGCTGAAATTCCAGCTCTGCATTTTTTCTCAAGGCCGAATCATCGCCAAAAAAATCAACCTGCACGCTATGGTCAATAACGAGATCAACCTGCACGTGGGGATTTATTTTCTGCGGATCGCCGCCAAGCCTTTTTATGGCAGAGCGCATGGCAGCAAGGTCAACAAGCGCTGGCACCCCGGTAAAATCCTGCAGTACAACACGGGCAGGCTTAAATGGAATTTCAATCACCTTTTCCATTTTAGGTTTCCATCCAGCCAGAGCGTAGAGATCATTTTCCGTTACTTCAAAGCCATTGACATTGCGCAAAACTGCTTCCAACAGCACTTTGATGGAGAATGGCAGCGTATTGAGGTCTGCTATAATGCCAATCTTCTCCAGATGATTTAAATCATAATAGACAAATTTACCCATTTTTGCCGACAGCTCCCGCCTGGCACCAAAAGGGTCTGTCATTTCCCTTGTTCCCATAAGTTCCTCCTGTTTTAAAATTCTTTTACTATATCGCTGAACTGCTTTTTTTATTTTTACTTGCCGGATTTAGATCACAGTTTCGAATACAATGAAGAATATTGGTAATAAATTCGCTGTTAATGCTATATCGAAGTGATGTTCCTTCCCTGCGATATTTGACGATATTTTTCCGCAGCATCAGCCGGAGATGTTGTGATGTTACGGCCTGTATCTGATCAATCTCATTCTGAATTTCTCCAACAGTATGCTCTCCGGTTTCTAAAAATTCAATAATCTGAATGCGAATGGGGTGACCCAATACTTTCAGAACTTTAGCAGCCTGTTCAAGAAACTGCGCCTCTAATTTTTGCTTGCTATCCATTTCTTTTTCCATCTCTCATCTCCTTCATAAACATAACTTATTCTTTGTATTTTAATCAATTTTTAAT
>DSDE01000364.1 GCA_011049095.1 Fidelibacterota bacterium | reverse complement strand
TTGGCGAAGTTTATAAATATCTGATTTAGCGCTCTTTACTTCTGAATATAATTTCCAGCTCGGTTTATACCATTGATGAAAGGCTTCGTCTGCGCTGTCATAATAGCGCCCTGGTGGAAATGCTTCAATACGATTGCAGATAGCTTCTAAAGCCTTGAGCTCCGAAGCCGCATAATGCTGTCCGTAGGCATCAAAACCGATATAAAGGGGAATAATTCCGATGTGGTCACGGGCAATAAAATAGCGATCCTGGGTTTCGTCGTAAAGTGCAAATGCAAAAATTCCATTGAGCTCATTGAGGAAATCGGGTCCTTTCTCAAGCCATAGCGCTAATATGACTTCACAATCAGACTGTGTGGCAAATTGATATGTTTTAGAGAATCTCTCCCGCAATATTTTGTGATTGTATATTTCACCATTCACAGCTAAAACTTGCTTTTTATCAGGGCTGAAAAGGGGTTGACGGCCAGATTTGGGGTCCACTATGGCCAGACGCTCATGTGCCATAATTACTTTGTCAGAGGCATAGAGTCCACTCCAGTCGGGTCCTCGATGACGCAGTTTTTTTGCCATTTCTAAAGCAGTCAATCGCAGCTCATCGGGTCTTTGTTTTAATCTGAAAATACAGGCTATTCCACACATTTAATTTCCTTTTTGCTTTTAAACTATTGTCGCAATACGAATTGACGATTTTTGATTTTTTATCCTATTTCCCAGAATGAATGGGGTTTTCTATACAAATGAGGACATTCTCAAAATAAAGCGGGGGAAAAATACATCGGGGAGCTTTATTGGGTTGGGGACTATTTTTGCTTTTTCAGTAATTCTTTGACCGCATCCTTGTGGATTGTGTAGCCCAGCATTTTTAGCTTGATATAGTCTTCTCTATAAAACATATAGCCTTCAAAATTGCCATATCGCGCGCCGCGGCTACTGTCTTTGATGAGATACCAGTCCATACCTTTATGTTTTGTATAGCCCACAATGTGAATGCCATGGTCATCACTGGTGGATTCATTATAGATACGATATTCCCGCGCATCCTGATTGATATTTTTATAGGGAATGTCAAAATCGGGGATGATGGCAATATCTTCCTCTCCATAAAAGCCAGGTTCGCTCACATCGCCGCCAATACCGGCAGAATATCCTGCCTGAACTGCCTTTTGCAGCGCGGTATACCATTCTTCAAGGGGGACATTGTAATAAGCGCTGTCGTGCCACCAGTTGTCAGGCACATCAAATTTACCAAATTGGTAGAATGGAAAGCTCATCGTAGAAATCAGGTCCACATAGTCATCTGGGTTTATCTTCAAAAACTCATCCCGAAAAGTGTGCGGTGTATATTCTTTCCCCTCCCAGTTAAATTGAACAGGTGGTTTGCCCAGATATTTTTGGAGAATTGCCTCAATTGCAGGCAAAATCACAGTTTTATCCCAACGGTTTTTTTCTTTGCAAAAGTGCAGATAATCATTTATCTCATCAAATAGCAACTCGTGATTATGATCGGGGTCCCAGCGATTTCCTGGATATGTTTCTTCAGGAACGATACCGTGTTTTTTTATCATTCGCAAAGCGCCACGCATCTGACTGCCTTCACCCAGAAATGAGTCGCCCCTGCTGTCAATAAAACCCTCTGCTTTGGCCAGATACTCGTAATAGACGGTGTGCATTTCGGATAGCTTTATCTCTTTGCCCGTGAGGCGCATAATATCAGATTCTATAAGAGAAGTGGCGCTAAAAGACCAGCAAGTGCCTGTATTATACTGGGAAACAGGAGCGAAATGCTTAATTTGTTTAAAATCTTCAGGTTTTTCAGGTCGTTTTAGTTTTTCAGTATCAACACGCATCCGTGGCTTACTTTTTTGTTCTGCCTCTTTTTTGGCTGCAATAGCCTTTTCCATCGCGGTACTTAGGCTGTCTTCTTTTGCTGTCAGAGTTTTGTTACGTTCACGAATCGCCTCCATTTTCAAATCCTCTGTGCGGGGGATAAAGCGAATCTTATCCTGAGCTAATAAAAGTGTCGGCGAGAGACTCAATGCCATAATGAGCAGAATGTTTTTTTTCATTTTTTCCTCACTTTCTATACTTTTTCTCTTCGTTTTCTAAAAATGCAAGATATACATCGGCTTTTTTTTGTTTAGTTGGTGAAACCAGTTCATTTTGCGCGATGACAACCGCTGCTTTTTGATAGCGCTTAGCATCGGGAAAATTGCGAGTCAGGTAGTAATTTTCTCCCAGCCCTGTATAAATATCATAGAGAAATACAGGTTTTGTAAGTTCATATCTTTTATATATTTCCAGAGCCTGAAGGTAGTGATTTCGCGAACGGAGTATTCCCTTTTCAAGTCTGGCTTCCTTTCCTAGCAAGATTTGAAGCTGCACCGCATAATCTGCTGGAAAGCCTTGGCTCTCCAGAGCTTTTTTTGAGCTTTTGCTGAATTTATCCTTGCTTTCCTGAAGATAGTATGCCAGAGCAAGATAGTAAAGTCCGTTATGCAGCTGGCTTTCATTGCCAGTCAGAATCAGATTTTGTGCAGCATAGAGCATTATACTGCTCTTTTTTTCGGCAAGATATTCCGGTAAGAGTATTTGCAGCCAATGATTAAATAGGGGAGAAGGATAGCTCTCATTATGCTGTAAACTTCTCAGAGCGCTTTTTGCCACATATCGAGCTATTTCCCCATCGGCAGCCCGGGCCGCATATTTGTAAATTTCCAAAAAAAGAGCCTCTTTGTCTTCTGTTCTGATTTTTTTAGAAGTGGATGCTTCTCTCAAAACACGCAGGTAAAAATGTGTGGCCATTTGGCTGTCATCAAGCTGCCGGTATATTCTGGCTAAATCATAGAGGGTTTGAATATACGGGGCTTCATCGGTGCCCATTGGCCGCAGTATTTGGAGTTGTTGAAAAGCCAGATTTTTTGCTTTTGGGAAATCTGAATCATCCAGCGCTTTTTGGATTTTTCCTGAAATCAGCTGTGGAGATTCACTGCAGCAAAATAAAAAGAGTCCAGCAAACAAATATGACATATATCTCGTTTTCACATAAAAAAATAAAACTATTATGAGTGAAAACCAATACCGACTTTGGGAATCTAAATCTTTTTATTAAATAGATTTGGATTATTTTAACTAATTTTTTGTAATTGTTGTAATTGTTTAACAATTTATAGAAATTTAGTCGATGAGAAAATGGAGGACATGGGAAAGATGAAGTGGAATGTATGGGTATTTTTCATAATCACAATACTGCTGTTGAGTTGTAGCGCCGACAATGAAAAAAATATAACGATACTGGTTTCTGGAAATAACCTTGCCTCACTGGAGCCTTGCGGCTGCAACCCGCCTGTGGGCGGATTGCCAAGAAAAGTAGCCTATCTGAAGAAATATGATGAAGAAAGCCTGCCCCATATCAAGCTTGAAGGTGGGAACTGGCTTTTTCCATCATATCCTGCTCGCTTTCATAGTGATGACTACCAGTTTAAAGTGGCCAAACTGCAAGCTGAATATTATCAGAAAATCGGATACAATGCCATTAATATCGGCAGTTATGATTTGCAGGGCGGATTAAATGAATTGAAAAATTTAGCAAATAGCTACAATCTGCCTTTTATTAGCGCCAATCTCAAAGACAGAAAAGAATTTACTGTATTTCCAGGGCATCGTATTATTCGGGTAAACAAAATTAATATAGGAGTGATTGGTATATGTGACAGCTACGCTAATGGCAGTGATTTTACCATTTCTGATGCCTGGACTGCTTTAGAGCGTGAACTAAGCAGCTTACGCAAAAAAGTTGACTTAATTATTGTGCTGGCTGATGGTCTAGAAAATGTACGCGAAAGAGCGGCAAGGGACCTAAGCGATCAAATCATCTGGATTGACAGTCGTAGTTATGGTCGGTCTTATGCGCTGAAAAATGAAAAGAATCTATTCTTCATACAATTGGGTAGTGAAGGAAAATATATTGGTGAGCTGGATATCTCTTTAAAAAATGGGCAATCACTTACTGACATAACTCATATCAACCGGAAAAAAGAGTTTTTACTAGAGCGACTAAGCTACTATGAAAAACAAGCAGGGGAAAGAGCTCTGGATGACTATTATAGTGATAATCCAAATGTAAAAAGGATATTAGACCGTTATCAAAAGGAATTCTCGGAACTGAGGGGTGGACTGGATACATTGCAGAACACTATTTACTGGCACCTTACGGCATTGGGAGCCGAAATTGATACAGAGCCTGAATTGGAAAAGTTAGTGCAGGATTTAGTCCAAAGCAGATAATTAATTGTATTGCATCTGCTTATTGGACTATTTAGGGTGATTAATCTGATCTAAGCCAGCTTGCAGCCAACTGGACGCCTTCAATAATTTTAACATAGCCAGTGCATCGGCAAAGGTTTCCGTCAAGCGCCTTTTTGATCTCGGCTTCTGTTGGAGAAGGATTTTCTAAAAGCAGCGAATAAGCCGACAGTACCATTCCGGGTGTACAATAACCACATTGTATTGCCCCAGATTCAACAAAAGCTTTCTGAATCAGGTGGGGTTCATGCAAGTCACCTACTCCTTTGACCGTTGTGATTTTTCGATTTAGAATAGAAGCGGTAAAAATCTGACATGAATTGACTGGTTTTCCATCGAGAAGGATAATGCAGGCGCCGCACTCTCCCTCTTTGCAGCCAAACTTTAGTTCACTGAAGCCGTGATTTCGCAGCGTGTCGAGAAGGCTATCGTCAGGAGCGAATTGAAGCTTAATTTCCCTGCCGTTAATTAGAATATTGCCTTCCATCAAATCTCCTTCACCAATTTTTGAATCAGACGCTCAGTCTGGATTGCAGCTTTTTTTCCTAAATATTCATTATCATTTATTCTGTGGCCAGCAAATGTGAGACTGAGCATATCGGCAATTTCCCCATCAATAAAATCACGAAAACATTTGCCTTGAAGCCAGGATTCAAGCTCAGTGAGCCGCTTATATTTGTCTCGAACGCCCACAATAAATATTCTTGCTTCTTTCACATGCCCTTGACTCATATTAACTGCGGCGCTGATTGTGAAGAGCGGCATATTGCTCTGGGTGCGAATTTCACGATAATGCTCCGTTCGAACACCATTTTCCTGCCATCTGATGGCTTTTATCAGCGTAGCGTTTCGCAATTCCCGGCTTTGAACATAGTCTAAAACAGGGAACTGACCTTCAATCTTGCCAGATAGTTCAATTTTTGCCTCTAATGCCATCAAAGCCCCCATCAAATCTGACCAGGGAGGGAAAAAAGCAATGCTTCCCCCAAGGGTAATACGATTGCGGAGAGGTGTATTGGCTGAATTTCTCAAAGATTTGAGAAGGAGGGAATTAGGCGCGAGAATTTTTAGATTCCTGACTAAATTCTGATAGCTGCACATTGCACCTACTGTGAATTCACTGTCTGATTTAGTCACCTCATCCAGCCCAAGATGAGAGAGATCAATCATTTCCGCGTTTTCAGGCAAATTGCGGTTTATCAGGGCTGTGCCACCACTGTGCAGAATGCAGTGACTATTTTGAATAAGACGTGCTGCCTCCGCTACTGTTTTTGGATAGTTCCATTTAATATTTTTCATTGTGAAATTTCAGGTCAATTAATAAGAATGTCAAGCTTTTTGCTGTTTTTCTAAAGTTTTTTCAAAGTAAATGAGTTTTCGGTTTTTTGGGTTTAATATTCATCTGATGGTTTGTATTTAAAAAATGATATTTTTAAAAAAATAGAGTAAATTTACCTATATGAATAGTGAAAAATTTATGCCGCCTGCTGGGAAAAATATTATTTTTCCCAGCTTGAGGCCTGCTAGTGCCACAGATAT
>DSDE01000452.1 GCA_011049095.1 Fidelibacterota bacterium | reverse complement strand
GGATGCAAATTAATTATCAAGGGAGAAAAACCAAATGAAGGGATTGATCTTAGCCGGCGGCAAAGGCACCCGCCTCTACCCGCTGACCTTAGCCGTCAGCAAGCAGCTCTTGCCTGTCTATGACAAACCGATGATTTACTATCCCCTGTCGGTTTTGATGCTGGCAGGTATTCGGGAAATTCTCATCATCTCTACACCCCACGATTTGCCCCATTTTGAGAAACTCCTTGGCGACGGCGCTCAACTGGGCCTCTCTTTCAGCTATGCCGAGCAGCCTTCTCCCGATGGGCTGGCGCAGGCTTTTATCATCGGTGAATCTTTCATCGGCAATGATTCTGTATGCCTCGTGCTGGGCGATAATATATTCTACGGCGCTGGCCTAGTGCAGATGCTGAAGCGATCTGTAACTACAGTAGAAAATGAAGAAAAAGCTGTGGTTTTCGGCTATTATGTTGATGATCCGGAACGCTACGGCGTAGCCCAGGTAGATGCTTTGGGGAATGTCCTCTCCATCGAGGAAAAGCCCGTGCAGCCCAAAAGCAACTATGCCGTGGTAGGACTCTATTTCTATCCCAACAACGTGGTGGAAATCGCCAAAAATGTGAAGCCATCCCATCGTGGCGAACTGGAAATTACCTCTGTAAATCAAGCCTATCTGGAGCAGGGCATACTTAAAATGGAGCTTATGAGCCGAGGCTATGCCTGGCTGGATACCGGCACCCACGAAGCAATGAGCGAGGCTACCGAATTTGTGAAAGCTGTGGAAAAACGCACTAGCCTGAAAATCGCCTGCATCGAAGAGATTGCCCTTCGTAATGGCTATATTGACCAGCAGCGCTTCAAAGAATCCATTTCCCAGCTCGGTAAAAGCGATTATGCCACCTACATGAAAAAAGTGCTCAAAAGCCAATAAGATTGATGCTTGGGAGCGACTAAGATATGTGAAAACTGTCCTTACTGTCACCAAATGAACAAGCGGACTGTCTCTTTTTTTTGATAATCTTTGCAATTGCTTCCTATGACGCACACAATTGCCAGCCTTTAAAGTTCATCGTTGCCAATCAGGCGGCGTATATCATTGGCAAGGCGAGGCTTTTGATTCTTTATCTATTCTTACACTGGCCTTATTTTTTTATTTTTATCAGGCATTAACTCTTTTGCATTGATTTGATTGAATCCGCTTTGCATTTACTTATAGTGATAAATGAAAGAAGAAAAACTCGCCGATTGTGCTAATTTATCCGCAGCCTCTTATGCCGGCCAGATTTTGATGACAGCGAGCTGCAGGAAAGAGCAAATATTCTCCATATATCGTCTCTCGCCCTCATAAGTCTGGCATTTGGGCTGGTCTTTTTCGGACTCCTTTTGCATTGGCCGGTGACGGTTAAAATTGCTGCCATCAATATCCTAATCAATATTATTGTGTTAACGCTGATTCGCAGCCGGCGTATCTCCTCAGCCGCAGTATTGCTACTTCTCTATATGATATTTGCTATCTTAATGCTAAGCTGGCAGGATGAAGGCCTTCACGAGCTCTCGGCCCTTGCATATCCCCTTGTCATTATTCTCGCCAGCTACCTTCTGGCTTTTCGCTTTTTTATTTTCATCACTGTCCTGATAATGGCCTCCGGATTCATAATCGGACTCCCACAATACAATACACGCCTTCTTTATACTGGAAAATTCAATAATAACCCGCCCATTGTAGAAGTCGTTGTTTTTATTTTACTCATGCTGCTTATCGCGATGGTCTCTTATCTGCTGAGCAGCTATTTAAAAAGAAGCCGGGAAACAGCGATTTCCCAAGGTTTGGAGCTGGCACAAAAAAATGAACTCCTTCAGGATTATCAGGCCAATCTGGAAGAGATCATCGAGCAGCGCACCGAAGCCCTGCTATCAGCCCAAAAAAAGCTCATCGAAGCAGAAAAATTAACGATCCTGGGACAGCTTACTGCCACTGTGGCTCACGAAATCCGCAATCCGCTGGGCACAATCCGGACCAGCTTCTTTCTAGTGAATGAGAGGCTGGACAATGACCGGGCAAAACTTAATCTAGAACGTCCGCTGGCCTTTATAGATAAAAATATTAAGCGGATCGACCGCATCATTGAAGAGTTACTGGACTATACCCGAAAACGCAAGCTATCCCTAAAAACTACCGATTTGAATAACTGGCTGAAGCATCTTTTAGATGAATATGGAAGAAACCTCTCGATTCCGCTGCAAAGCTCACTCAAGGCAGAAAGCCCTGTCCAGCTTGATACAGGGCACTTTCGCCGAGCCATCATCAATTTGTTGGATAATGCTTGGCAGTCCATTGAAAATTATAGTAAAGAGATTGGACTCATACAAATTGAGACCATTGGAGACAATGACAGAGTTCAGATAAAAATCATTGATAATGGCGAAGGTATTGCCCCTGAAATCGCGAACAAAATTAAGGAGCCACTTTTCAGCACACGAAATTTTGGCATCGGGCTGGGTCTGCCAATAGCACTAGATATCATTGAAGAGCATAGCGGCACCCTGGAAATTGGCAATCATCCCAATGGCGGCACCGAGGTTTTAATCTCGTTGCCTAAAGCTGAAAAGATTTCATCATAAAACCGAGTCACTTCAGCTCTTTTTTTAACCAAGCGCCTCATTGGCCACCCCTTTGTGCTTTTTTCAAAAAGAAAAATGCCCGTTTCCCAAAAAGCGGCCTTGCACTATTCCCTTTTTTATGTTTTCGCCGGCGTCTCCAATTTTGTAAATTTACTTAGAATGATAAGGAATTAAAATGACAGAATATGAAGAAAATGTGATAGATGAATCGCAGCCTGAGCCAGGCGTTGTGCTGGCTTCTGACATTTACCCCGATTCGGTCTTTATAGTACCTCTGGAAAATCGCCCAATCTTTCCTGGCATCACCCTGCCCCTTTCATTTCAGGGAGAAGAAGTGGTGGCTGCCTTTAAAGAGCTACTGGAGAAAAAAAACTATTATTTTGGCGTCAGCTTTATCGAAGAAAAAGATGAAAGAAATTATTATAAAAGCACGCTCTATCCTGACGGCACCTTAATGAAAATACTGCGCCTTATTTCTGTAAGCGATGACTCCATCCAGGTTTTAGCACACGGGATGACACGAATGCATAAAGTTCGCAGCCTGGGGAATAATTTGCCTCCTCGCTGGAAACTGAAATATCACGCCGATGAAAAAGCAGAAATGACGGAAGAAATCAAAGCCTACACTATGGCCGTCATCTCTTCGGTGAAAGAGCTTATCAAAGCCAATCCCCTGATGCAGGAGCAACTACAACTGGTGGTCGCCCAAATGAATCACGAAAAGCCCGGACTGATTATGGATATCATCGCGATGATGTTATCTGCGGAAGCACACCGGTTGCAGGAGCTTCTCGCCACTTATGATCTTATAGATCGCGCCGAGCGCCTGCTTCTTCTCTTGAGAGAAGAGATTCAGGTCACCCAGCTCCAGGATAAAATACGCAGGCAGATTGAAGAAAAAATGAGCCAGCAACAAAAAGAATTTTTTCTGCGCGAACAGCTCAAGGCGATCAAAAAAGAGCTGGGCCTGGAGAAAGACGACAAAAGCACCGAGCTGGACAAACTGCAGCAAAGACTACAGGGGCTGACCCTCTCAGAAGAAGCTTACAAGACGATCCAGGAAGAGATGGATAAGCTGCGCATTTTAGAGCCGGCATCTCCTGAATATCACGTCACCCGAAACTACCTAAACTGGCTAACGGAGCTTCCCTGGGGAAAATATTCCCAAGAAAATCTGGACATACAGAAGGCAAAAAAAATCCTCAACAATCAGCATTACGGCCTGAATGACGTAAAGCAGCTCATTTTGGAAAGCATCAGCACCGTCATTATGCGGAAAAAAGTGGCAGGAAATATCATCTGTCTCGTGGGGCCACCCGGCGTAGGCAAAACCAGTATCGGGCATAGCATTGCCGAAGCGCTGGGACGAAAATTTTATCGCTTCAGTGTAGGGGGAATGCGAGACGAAGCCGAAATCAAAGGCCATCGCCGCACCTACATCGGCGCGATGCCAGGAAAAATTATTCAGGCATTGAAACAGAGCGGCAGCGCCAATCCGGTGCTCATGCTGGATGAAATTGACAAGGTCGGCACCAGTTTTCAGGGAGATCCGGCATCGGCCCTGCTGGAAGTTTTAGACCCTGAGCAAAATCACGCCTTTCTCGACCACTATCTGGATGTACGCTTCGATCTTTCAAATATACTTTTTATAACCACCGCCAATCAGTTAGATACCATCCCTAGGCCCCTTCTCGACCGAATGGAAATTATCAAGCTCAGCGGCTATATTCTCGAAGAAAAAATCGAGATAGCCAAGCGCTTTCTTATTCCCCGGCAAAGGAAAAATCACGGCCTGGCCGCTAAAGATATAAGCATAACGGATGCGGCGCTCACAGCAGTCATAGACCGCTATGCCAGGGAAGCCGGCGTGCGCAGCCTGGAAAACCAGATTAAAAAAATTATGCGCCAGACAACACTGCGCCTAGCAGAGGGCGAAAGCGGCAAGATCAGCGTCACCATGAAAAATCTCAGCGACTTTTTAGGCAAACCTGTATTCGGCACGGAGCAGCTCTATCAAAAAGCCATCCCCGGCGTAGCGCTGGGACTGGCCTGGACGGCTATGGGCGGCACCACTCTTTATATAGAAGCCACTGCTGTTAAGGGAAAAGCCAGGGGATTTCGCCAAACAGGCCAATTGGGCAAAGTGATGCAGGAAAGCACAGAAATCGCTTACTCCTACATTCGTAGCCTCCTGAGTCACACAGAATCATCAAAAGTGAAAAGCTTTTTCGATGACCATTTTGTCCATCTTCACGTTCCAGCGGGCGCCACGCCAAAAGATGGTCCATCGGCTGGCATTACAATGGCTCTGGCTCTCTATTCGCTGGCTACCAATAAAGCCGTGAGAAAAGGCATTGCGATGACTGGCGAATTAACCCTCACCGGCCATGTCCTGCCCATTGGCGGTGTGAAGGAAAAAACTATTGCGGCCCGACGCGTGGGAATTCGAGAGCTTATATTCCCAGCAGAAAATGAAAAAGATTTCAGCAGCCTACCTGACTATATTCGGGAAGGATTAACCATTCACTATGTACAAACTTTTGAGGACCTGCTCCAGGCAGTGTGCCCTCTCTATAATAAAAAAGCTGCCCAATCAGGAGAAAACAATGCATAAATATCAAATGATCCTGCTGCTGCCTTGGCTTATTATATTCAGCGGCTGCGAGAAAAAGCCGGAAACCATTCGCTGGGCCGGTCAAACGATGGGCACAACTTATCATATTACCCTTATGGCTAAAACAATGCCTGATGAAAGACTTGTCCAAATAAAGGAAAAAGTAGATTCTGTGCTGCTAGAAGTCAACCGGCAGATGAGCACCTATGACCCCAAAAGCGAAATCAGCCGCTTCAATCAGCATAAAAGCACAGAAGCATTTCCCATCTCTTCACAATTTCTAAAAGTTTTAAGAAAAGCACAACTCGTCTGGGAGCTAAGTGACGGCGCTTTTGATGTGACAGTTGCCCCGCTGGTTCGGCTTTGGGGCTTTGGTTATCAGGGTGTACCCCGTGATATCGTAGCCAGTGAAGATATTCTCGGTGCCTTAGAAGCCGTTGGTATGGATAAACTGATAATTGGGCAGGGTGAGATTTCAAAGAAAATACCTGATCTGGAGCTGGACCTTAGCGCCATCGCCAAAGGTTTCGGTGTAGATGAAGTAGCCAGCCTGCTGAAAAATGAGGGATACCCAAATATCTTGGTGGAGATAGGCGGCGAAGTTTTCGTTTCAGGCCATAAACATAAAAGGGAATGGATATTGGG
>DSDE01000215.1 GCA_011049095.1 Fidelibacterota bacterium | reverse complement strand
GTGCCTAGGGTTGCAAAGAGAATCATCAGACCAATCCACATACCCACGTCACCGATTCGGTTGACGATAAAAGCTTTTTTGCCGGCATCTGAAGCGCTCTTTTTCTCAAACCAGAATCCAATGAGCAGGTAGGAGCTAAGCCCAACCAATTCCCAAAAGATATAAGTCATAAAAAAGTTGTTTGACAGCACAATGCCATTCATTGAGAAAGTAAAAAGCCCCAGAAAGCCAAAATAGCGGCCATATCTGGGGTCCCCGGCCATATATCCGATACTGTATAAATGGACCAATGACGAAATAATCGCCACTGCCAGCAGCATCACGATGGTCACATTATCCAGATAAAAGCCGAGATGAATTGAAAAAGTACCTATGCTTAGCCATTCAAAAGCTGGTGTATAGGGGAAGTTTGGATCCTCCTGAATAAAGAAAACCATCACAAACATACTCAGGGAAAGAACCAGCGTCAGACCAATGATTGATGTATGAATGATATCTCCTTTCCGGGGAAGATACTTTCCAAAAAAGAGCTGCAGTGCAAATGAAAGCAGCGGCAAAAAGAGCACAAGCAAAGCGTATTGAGTATAACCTTCCATAGTTCCCTGCCTAACCTTGTAGTGAGTTTATGTCATCTACGTTCACCGAAGCCCGGCGGTAGTAAAGATTTAGTATTATAGCTAAAGCAACAGCAGCCTCGGCGGCAGCAAGTACAATCACAAAGATTGTGAAAATATGTCCCGACAGCGCTCCGCCATTATAGTGATTAAAGGCCACCAAATTGATATTCGCCGCATTCAGCACCAATTCCACCCCCATTAAGACAGCAATGGCATGCCGCCGTGAAATGATGCTAATCACGCCGAGAACAAAAAGCACAGAACTCACTAAGAGATAGCTTTCCAAGCTGATCATTGCTCCTCCTTTCTGGCGATGGTGGCTGCACCGATCAGCGCTCCCAGAAGCAATACACTTGCCACTTCAAAAGCCAGCAAATACTTGCCCATCAGCAGATTGCCAATGGCTTTTACAGTCGGCTCTGCTGCGCGCATTTCACCGGTAAACCAGCTTGTATTGAAAATCGTATATCCCAGACCACCCAGCAGCAACAAGCCTAAAAAGACAATCCAGACCCGGTTTACAGAAAGATGGGTAATGGTGACGGTGCTTATTTTCTGCGTCAGCATTACACCAAAAATCAGGAGCACAAGAATGCCTCCCACATAAACCATAATCTGAGCCAGCGCTATAAAATCAGCCGCCAGAAATACGTATAGCGCTGCTACTCCAATAAAGGTGGCCATCAGGCTGAAAACACTGTAAATGAGATTGCGGCTGAAAGAGACAATTCCTGCCGAAACGACAGTTATCACAGCAAAAAAAACAAACAGCAGTTCCTTCATTCTTTTTCCTTTGTTTTTACGGCCTTTTCTGCCAGTTTTTTCTTTTTTAGCTCTTCTTCAAATGCCTGCCGTTTCGCTCTGTCATCATCGCTAAAAGGTGCAAATTGCTCAATCAGCAGCTTCCGGTCATATTTCCCAAATTCATAATTTGGCGTCATATTAATACAGTCTTCCGGACAAGGATAGACACATAAAGCACAATAAAGACATTCACTTAAATCAATGGTAAAATTGCTCACCAAAAGCTTTCGCGCCGTACCATTTTTCGTGGCTGCCAGGTTGTCCTCCGGAAGCGCCTTGCTTGTGTCTATGTGAATACATTGCACCGGACATGCTCGCTCGCAGGCTTTGCAGCCAATGCAGTCTGCCCAGTCCACCTCAAGCTTCATCCGCGAATTGGCCGGCACTTTATCTCTTTCTAAAGGGTATTTTACAGTAACAGATTTGATAAAGAGATGGAGAAAAGTAACCTTCAATCCAACCAGTGCTGTATAAAACGCATTCCAGACATTTATAAAATAGTTTTTCATCTGCCCTCCCTAAATCAAATTGAAGAGTTTCATCCAGATCCCATTTAGGACAATGATGGCCATTGTGAATGGAATCAGTACTTTCCAGGCAGTGTACATAAGCTGATCCACACGCAGTCGCGGGAATGTCCAACGAAACCACATCTGGATTATGACTACCAACATCGCTTTAAGAATTATCCAAAAACCGCTGCTGCCAAAAAACCAGCCCAAAACCGGAATATCCGCTAATGCAGCCACGTGCCAGATAGGTGCATAGCCGCCTAAAAATAAAATTGCCAGCAGGACGCCAACCACAAACATATTGGCATATTCTGCGAGAAAAAAGAAGGCAAAGCGCATACCAGTATATTCGGTGTGAAAGCCGGCAATCAGCTCTGATTCAGATTCAGGCAGGTCGAATGGCGTCCGGTTATTTTCTGCAGTGCCAGCAATCAAAAAGAGGATCGCAGCCACAAACATAAAGGGATTGCGAAAAAGAAACCAGCCAAATATTCCATATCCCGTATCTTGAGTTGCAATGATTTCCTTTACAGAAAAAGAGCCGCTGTACATCACCACCGCAATGAGAATCAACGCGATGGGAATCTCGTAGCTGACAATCTGAGCCACCGAGCGCATTGCACCATAAAGTGACCATTTATTATTTGAAGCCCAGCCTGCCATCACAATGCCAATCACACCCAGCGACGAGATGGCTATCAGGTAAAAAAGCCCCAGATCAAAAGTGCCGCTATAGGCATTCGGCCCCAACGGAATACCTGCAAACACCATAAAAGTGGCTGTAAACACGATGAAGGGCGCTAATATAAAAAGCAGTTTATCCACCGGTTTGGGAATAATGTCTTCCTTCATCAGCAGCTTCACTGTATCAGCAATAGTTTGCAGCTCACCCTGAATCGTTAAGCCGGCCCGCATCGGTCCCCAGCGGTCCTGAATCACTGCCGAAACCTTCCGCTCCAGCCACACCGCCACAATCACAAAAAGCGCGATAAAGAGAAATATAAGCAGTGAAAAGACCACCACTCCAATAACAAAAGCCCACAGCTCAGGCAAGCCGAGACCACTTTCAAAAAGACTGATAATACCTTGCATCTTTGCTCCTATCGGTCAATTTCGCCTAAAACTATATCCAGACTGCCCAGAATCATTACCAAATCTGCCAGCATCCACCCTTCTGCCATTGCCGGCAGCGCACTGAGATTGCAAAATGCCGGTGATCGCATCTTCAGACGGGCAGGTTTGGGACTACCGTCAGAGCGGATATAAAACCCAAGCTCACCACGGGGATTTTCGGCCCGAAAGTATATCTCTTTCCCCTTCGGCGGGCGAATACGATTGGGTACTGCTGAGCGAACATCAAGTTTTTTCACCGATGGAAGCTGGTCCAGAGCCTGTTTGATAAGCTTAGCGCTCTCTTCCATCTCTTTCATACGAACCAGATAACGATCCATATTATCGCCAATGCTTCCATATTCACCTCTGCCAACGGCCACTTCCCAATCAAATCGATCATAGATGCTGTAAGGCTCTGTTTTCCGCAAATCCCAGGGAAAGCCCGTCGCTCGCAAAGCCGGCCCGGTTACACCCAAATTAATGGCATCTTCTTTCGTCAAAATTCCCACATCTGCATTCCGCTCGATAAAAATACGGTTAGCAGTCAGCAATTTTCTAAATTCTGTAAGGGCATCCTTGCCATCTTTCCGCAGATAAAAATCATTGAGAAAATCGTAAGTCTTCTCAATAAAACCTGGCGGAATGTCATGACTGAGTCCGCCAATCCAAATATAATTATACAGCAGCCTTGCGCCACATGTCATTTCAAAAAGATCCAGAATCTTCTCCCGCTCACGAAATCCAAAAAGCATCGGTGTGAACGCGCCGCTATCCAGCCCAAATGCGCCAAAGAATAGCAAATGGCTGGCCAGACGGTTTAGCTCACCAAAGATAACCCGCAGATATTCAACGTATTCCGGCACTTCAACTCCAGCCAGTTTTTCCACCGCCATAGCATAGGTCCAGTTATTATTCATCGAGGCGATGTAATCTGTGCGGTCGGTATAGGGCACCACCTGATTGTACTGCAGGTTTTCAGCGTGTTTTTCAAAAGTCCGGTGAAGATAACCGATTTTTGGCTCAATCTTGGTAACCACCTCTCCGTCAGTGTGCAGTACCAAATGAAGCACACCATGGGTGGACGGGTGATGCGGTCCCATATTAATAATCATTTCTTCAGTGCGAATCCGAGACATGCTTTCCCCCTGCCTTAATTATGTTTATGACTTAATTCTTTTGAAATAGGCATACCGTGCCAGGCATCAGCCGGCTTATAATCTTTTCGCAGAGGGTAGCCTTCCCAATCATCCGGCAACAATATACGTTTCATATTGGGATGTCCTTTAAAAACAACACCAAGCATATCATAGGCTTCACGTTCATGCCAGTTGGCGGTAGCATAAAGATCACTAACCGAATCAAGCTCAGGATGCTCTCGCGCCACTTTTGCTTCCAAAGTGATTGAAGAATAATGTTTGGTGGAAAAAAGATTCAGCACCACACTCAGCTCATTTCCCAGGTCTTGCCCCGTCAGGCACATGAGCTGATCATATTCCAAATCTCCTGTATTTTTCAAAAATTCTGAAATTTCATGAACCTTATCCGGCTGAATCACATATTTTGGGGGAATACTATTCTCCACGTCCACAGAAATGACGGCTTCACCAAACCTTTTCTTAAGCAGCTCATAAAGCTTTTTCGGATTCATTTCTCGGCTCCCCCTCTCTTTTTGGAAAATTTCTGACTCAGCAGCTTCTCTTTTTTCACTTTTTCAGCCAGTAGAACCAAGCCTTCCAGAAGGGCTTCGGGTCTTGGCGGACAGCCAGGCACATATACATCGACGGGAATAATGAGGTCCACAC
The DNA here is from genome assembly GCA_011049095.1 of Fidelibacterota bacterium. Lineage (GTDB taxonomy): Bacteria > Fidelibacterota > Fidelibacteria > Fidelibacterales > DSDE01 > DSDE01. The sequence goes on along the minus strand of DSDE01000215.1, from coordinate 1,022 downwards.
CTTTTAAAACGCTGTATCCGTGACGACTGTAAGGCCCCCCGCTGATGGCACAGCTTCCCATTGCAATGGCGTATTTAGGTGCTGGCATCTGTTCCCAAAGCACCTTTATCTTCTCAGCCATTTTCAGCGTCACTGTGCCGGAAACAAAAATAAGGTCTGCCTGTCTGGGTGTTGCTCTGGGCATAGCTCCAAAGCGGTCTAAATCATAGCGGGAAGCAGCAGTGGCCATCATTTCGATGGCGCAGCAGGCCAAACCAAACTGCAGATACCATTGAGAATGGGATCGGGCCAGACTGAGCACCTCATCCAGCTTGGCCAAAATGATACCATCCTGATGGCCGCGAGGTGTAATAATTCTTTGTGCTTCACTCATAAAACACGCTCCGTTTCTGCATTATGGTATCGTCCCCCTGCATTTTTTGCACTTTGTTTTACCCACGCCAGATCCCCTTTTCGCCAGGCATAAGCCAAACCTAAAGCAAGAATACCCAAAAAGATAAGCATTTCTACAAACGCTATCATTCCAATATCAGTGAAAACCACAGCCCACGGAAAAAGTAAGAGTGCTTCCACATCAAAAATTATAAAAATCAGGGCTACCACATAAAACCTTATATTGAACTGTATCCAACTATCACCTTCGATCTCGATACCGCACTCATAGGTCTTATATTTGATCTGACGTCCTTGATCCGTCTCCGGACGCATCTCTTTTGGCCTCAACAAGCGGGCCAACTGCAACAAGACTGCCAGCAATACCACCGATACTGTGGCGTACAATAGGGCGATTCCGTAATTTTCTGTCATTCTTTCGGCTCCTTATTCCATTTCGCAGCGAATTTATGTAATCACTTGAAGAATGTCAAGATAGTGTTTTTAAAATATAATTTTTTCTTAATTAAAATAGCTGACATCAACAAAGCAAATCTGGAAAATTGCATTCACCATAATAGATCGTCATTAATCCGTATCAATACACGTAAGTCACATCTGTCCAAAATAAATTTTTCCATCGATAAATT
>DSDE01000281.1 GCA_011049095.1 Fidelibacterota bacterium | reverse complement strand
ATATATATCTTCAATATCGAATCTAAAGACTTTATTTTTGAGATAATCTTTCTGTCTATTCTGCAGAAATGACAGTATATTCTCCCGGTAATTGATAAACTCTCAGCTCAAATCGGCGGGTCACAGCCAATATATGATCAAAAATATCTGCCTGTATCATCTCGTATTCAACCCAGTTTATGGTATTCGTAAAGCAATAGACTTCAATGGGCAAGCCCTTTTCTGTCGGCGGCAATTGGCGCACCATCAGTGTATAGTCGTTGCGAATACGGGGATGATTTTGCAGATAAGCTTCCACATATTTCCGAAAAGTCCCGACATTGCTTAGACGGCGGCCATTGGCCAGCTCACTAAGATCGGCATTGAGTTTAACGTTATATTCTTCCACCTCTTTGCTGCGGGACTCTAAATAATCATACAAAACAGCAATCTTTTTAAAGCGCTGAATCATCTCATCGGAGCAGAGCCTTATAGAATTGATATCAATCATAATTGCTCGCTTGATGCGCCTTCCCCCGCTCTCCTGCATTCCTTTCCAGTTTTTAAATGGCACTTCTATCAGTTTATGTGTGGGCAAAACAGAAATCGTTTTATCAAAATTGCGGATTGTCACAGAGTGCAACGCGATATCCATCACATCTCCATCTATTCCCATAGATGGCACCTCGATCCAATCGCCAATCCGCACGAGATCATAAGCAGAAATCTGAACGCTGGCCACCAGACTGAGAATCGTATCCCGAAACACAAGCATCATTACTGCCATTAACGCACCAAGGCCACCAAGTAGAGCACCGGGGCTTTTCCCCATAAGAATTGCCACGACGATTATAGTTCCGATGGCATAAATAATAATAGCTAATATCTGCACATAGCCCTTGACCGATTTACCTTCGCTTAATGGCAGCGTATGATAAAAATCACTGCCAGCTCTTAAAACCCTAGCAGCAGTTACAGTAAATAAAAATATGATAGACACCAGGATTAAATTTTGCAGAAATAAAAGTTCAGGAAAATAATTTTTCAAAATATAATAAATAATAATGCCTGGCACAAAATGAGGCAAAAACTGCAAAACTTTATGGTGAATTAGAGAATCATCTATTTTACTTTCTGTTTTTTCAAAGAACCGATAAACCTGCTTTTTTAGTACATTTTTGGTAAAGAGAAAGAAGATAAAGTAGCCGAGGAGCATAAAAGCAGCCCAGATGCTGCCTCTGAGCAGCGGTTCATTTTCAAAGAGATTCCAAAACTGTTCCATTAATCCTCCATTTTCCAACCCTAATTTAAGTCTAAACGACCAGAAAAGAAAAATCTTATCACATTATGATATGTCGCTTTCCCCTGAAATGAGAGCTTTCTGCGTTAACTGCATCACGCTTTTACGGAAAATCTGCTTTTTTTTTGAAATGGTGATAAAAAATCATTATACTTCAGACAGTAATGAAAGAGGAGATTATGAAAAAATCACATCGTACTTTGAGAATGGGCACAATTGCAACGATTCTTTTTCTCGTTTTGGGAATCACAGTTTCTGATGCACAGGATGATTTTGAAAAATGGCTGCAACAGGATCAGGCTGCTTTCAAGGAGTTTTCCATTGCCGATGCAAAAGCTTTTGCAGCGTATGAAAAGGCAGACAAAGAAGCTTTTAAAAAATTTCAGAAAGAAATTGAAGACAAGTGGCGCACCTTTGTGGATTCTGACAAGAAAACCTGGGTAGAATATGGCAAGGACAAAAACAGCCGCTCCGTAGTAGATTTTGAAGAAGGTAAAGCCACAGTGGAAGTGCTGGTAACACCTGAAGAGGCCAAAGACCCAAAAATCGTAGAGAAAAAGGTAACGGAAGCCGTGACTGAGCTAGTGACCACCAAAGGCCAGACCAAAGACTATGCCATTCCACAGGAAAAACCAAAGCCATTGAAGCCAGCACCCGTCTTAAAAGACCAGGTAGAGACTGCCAGCGGCAAAAAAGTAACGCCATCAAACGCCAAGGAATTTGCTAAAGAAGTGGTTCAGAAACAAGCCCCTGTGCAGGAAAAAGTAACAGGAAAAGATAATCGGCCTCGTGTCAAAGTTAAGGTGGAGTTTCCTTTGGCACCAAATTCGCTGCAGACCCGCGCCAAAGAAGTCAGTCCTCATGTAAATCAGTTCGCATCTAAATACAAACTGCCGCAAGAGCTGGTTTTTGCTGTTATACATACGGAATCGGCCTTCAATCCCAAAGCAAAAAGTCATATTCCTGCCTTTGGACTTATGCAGATAGTGCCAAAATTTGCCGGTCGCGATGTTCACCAGTTCCTCTTTAAAAAAGATGGAATTCCGCTCCCTAATTATCTTTATACAGAAAAAAATAATATAGAAATGGGCTCCGTCTATCTGCATATTTTAGAAACACGCTATTTTAAAGATATCACAGACCCCCGCTCACGCCAGCTTTGTATGATTGCAGCTTACAACACAGGCGCCGGCAATGTGGCGAAAGCCTTTACGGGAACCACCAGCCCTAAAAAAGCCACTCCGCTCATCAACAAAATGAGCTATGAAAAAGTCTATGATACAATGAAGAAAAAGCTGCCTTACAAAGAAACTCAGGACTATATCGAGCGGGTCACCACCAGGATGGCGCTCTATAAATAATCTATTTGGGCTTGGTCTTTGGACTTTTAGGCTGGGCTAATGGAATGCTTATCTCGTGGGGAATTTTCTTCAGTATATAATTGAGAATTGGCGGTGTCATCAGGTAGAAAGAGACGCCGCTTGCGAAAATCAGGGCTAAGCTTTCTGCTGAGGGAAGGCCTGCGCCTGAAATGAGCCAGGCTGAACCCATTGCAGTTGAGCTGATGATTTGATAGATCAAAAGCCGTCGTTCCGGAGAAATCGTCCTGGCTTTATAATAGCAGATTTGGCTTATATCCTGAACTGCAAAAGCAATAGTGTCTTTTTTTGTTTGAAGGCTTAAATAGGGTGTCAGGCGAAGCGCTTTACCATAATAGGTATTTCCGTCAGTGAGTATAATTTTCAGCTCTTTGTTATGCTCAAGCCTGGCAATTTGTTTTTGATTATGGCTAAGACGTTCGCTCCTATTGTGAAGCAGCCACCATTCGTAAGGCATCCAGGGTGTGAGGTCCACGGCAATTTTTGTATCATCAAACCATTGCCGGGTAAGAGGCAGCACAGATTTTATTTCTATACCGGTGGAAGGTATCTGTTTTACAATATATGCCCAGAGCCGGCGGCTCTCATCTTCCACAATCTGCGCCGACTGTAAATTTTCTACTGTCGGGAAAATTTGATAGTAGGCATTTTCCAGAGAATCTATCTCTGTACCAATTTTCCTACTCAAAAGCAAAACTGTTCCCTCAGCAGTATTTGCCGCCAAGGGAACAGTTGTAACGAAAAATATCAGAACAGATAAAAATCGAATCAGAATGAGAATCCTGTCTCGATACTCATCACCTTAAGCGACTCCATCTTTGGATCGATGACACCATCACCATTTTTATCGCGATAAGTCTGCATAAAATTCCAAATAATTGAAACGCCAGGGCTCACTTCAAGGCCGACCTTATAGCCAAGGAGAGTATTTTGCGACGGATTCATAAAATCAAAGGGATTCTGGTCATTATTGCGCTGATAATAGGCCAATGCCTGAGAGACTTTTGGCACCAAACCTTTCTTTATGCCGGCAGTTGCCTGAAAAGTCTGCAGGTTATCAGTGGCGCTGAACATATTCATATATGCCGCCTGTACTTGTCCTAAACCAAAAAGCTCGACACTGGCAGATCCAAAAACACCTTGAACTGTACCAAGATTCAGCTCACGGATATAGTCGTAGCGGGTTTTGGGCACGATATAACGCTTGCCTTCGCTGTCAGTGATGATCTGGGTTCCCACACGGCCGATATCATAATTCCGGTCAAAGAATCCATAGACAAAATTGTCCTGAGCCCAGCGATATTCCACTCGGGCATTGATAATTTTGATAATGGTGGCTGAAACACCGAGGGGCGCCGTACCGATTCTCGAAAAATTATCCTTCTTTCCGGTACTCCAGTCGGTCCAGTTATAGCCTAATATGCTGCCTTCGCTATAGATATTCAATCCTAAAAATGGCAGGTTGAGTATGGGTATTGTAAGGTCTGCGCCAACTGAATAGATGGTGGGTGAATTCTCCATCAGCTCGCTGAGGGGCTTGATATAGAGTGTATCTTTGGGGCTGTCGTTATCAATCCCGGTAAAGCGTGTCGAACTGCTAATGATCGCCTGCAAAACATTGTTTGGCAAACCAGCTATGGGGTCAATCAGTCCATTATAGTCCACATCAAGATAATCATACGGCGCATCGTCGGCATAATCGGGATAAAAATCCATAAGATCGGCAAATCCATCGCCATCGCTATCTTTGTCAAAGGCATTGTAAGGATTAAGATCGGCCACACCGCTGACACCGATATGAATCGGCAGAATCATCTTCATTTTGTAAATTGCCCGGCCGCCAACAAGTCCTGGCAGGCTGCTTTCACCACCAAGCTCTTTCCAGTCGGCTATAAATCCCTCAAGACCGTATTTTTTGGTCTGCAGGCTAAATTCTGTACCCATTCTTTTCACATCAGGGTAATCCAGCATATTTGTATAGCCTGAAACTGCTATTCCGTTACTAATGGTGACATTCTCCAGGCCGCCAACTCTGATATAGAAAGGGTCCTGATTTTTCTTTCCCCAAGAGAGGAAATAGATTTTATCAAGAATCGCCGCCGGATTATCCCAATCATCCTTGCGAATCTTTCCTTCCTGGTCTATATAGAACGCCATGTCCAGGCCTACACCAATTTTGCCAATGTTAAAAGAAGGTCTCAAAGCCACCTGGTTGTAGATTTTTCCATCAATGGTAGCAGAACCAACTCCCACGCCAAGACCAAATCCACTGCCATCACCTTCGTCGGCAGGCTCCTCAGGAATTTCTGGTTGCCCAGTGTCGTCAACTGTGACAGAAGCCGGAGCAGAGTAGCTTTCAGAAGGGCTCGCCTCACTTGTATCTTCTTCCGCCTCTTCTGTTAAAGATGGTTCAGCTTCTTCGGGAATTGTCTCAGGTTGAGCTTCGTTAAAAATTGATTCATCTGGCAGCTCATCCGGCGAAAAAGGAATGAGAAGACTCTGACCCATCTGTGTCATAATGCACATTTGACCAGGCGTAAGATTCAGAGTTTCATTGGTAATCCGGTTTAGCACTTCAACCGCGCCACCCATTGTGAAAATTTTATCTATACCATCAATTGTCACAACCCAAAACTCTGTGCCTTTCACCGAGGCTACCGTGATAGGTGTCTGCACTCTAAATTCCTTATTCTTCTGCTGTGCGATATCAAACATCGCCTTACCTTCTTCAATATTTACCATCCTGACTGTGGCATCTTCACGAATTTCCAACGTCGTGTTTTCTCTGATTTTAATGATACTTTTATCGTCAGTAAAAACAATGACGGCAAAGCTTCCCACACCGGTTCGAACCTGATCCCGGGCATTTATTACTGTTCCCACGCTTACGCCAGCGCGGAAATCAGCATCAGCCTCTCCCATAATCTGCACATCTTTGCTGACTTTCAAAAACTGCCCCACAGGTTGAGCTGAAGCAAATGTGACAAACATAATCACAGCCAGTATCCATCTTAGTTGACTCATTCATAACTCCTTATTTTATTTTTAATCATAATCGCGGTTCTCCGCCTCCCACTTTCCCAACAAAATACGATAAAATCTTTAAAAGTACAATAACACATATCACAAAAACTCATCGTCTATCAAGATAATCGATGCGTAGCGGATAAAATCGCGATAGGGCGTTAACCCAAGATGAGCAAAACACAGAAACAAGTACT
>DSDE01000141.1 GCA_011049095.1 Fidelibacterota bacterium | reverse complement strand
GTGCAAGGCGGCTCAATATTTTGCTGAATAATATCTTGTGAAGGTGATAATCGCATGATAATTCGATAGGCTGGGGTCTATTTGAAAAAAGTGGGAACAAAAATAGTGAGAGTGGAGTAAACTCAAGCCGAAAAATGGACGAAAGGAAAATGAAATGATCACAATTGAGAACCTGACAAAGTACTACGGGACGGTCAGGGCGGTTGATAATATTTCGCTGCAAGTAAGAGATGGCGAAATATTGGGTTTTCTGGGGCCAAACGGAGCCGGAAAATCTACAACGCTGAAAATCCTGACTACCTACCTGTCACCGACATCGGGTACGATCCGAGTCAACGACTACAACATTTTTGATCACTCTAAAGAGATCAGGGAGATGATTGGTTATTTGCCGGAGCTGAACCCGCTATATGATGATTTGCGGGTTTACGATTTTTTGCAATTTGTAGCGCAATCCAGGCAGATTGACCAGAAAAAATTTAGGAGTCGTCTGGCGGAACTCATTGAGCTTTGCGGCTTGAAAGGGGTAATTCACAAAAATATCAATGAGCTGTCCAAGGGCTATAAGCAGCGGGTTGGATTAGCTCAGGCGATTTTTCATGATCCGCAGATTCTTATTCTCGATGAGCCTACAACGGGATTGGACCCCAACCAGATTATGGAGATACGGGAGCTGATTCGCAATTTGGGCAGGGAAAAGACAGTGATTATCTCCACGCACATTCTTCAGGAGATTCAGGCTATTGCCAATCGTATGGTCATCATTAACAAAGGCAAACTGGTGGTTGATGGCACCATTGAAGAGGTGATGAGTGGTTTTCGCGGCCAGACCAGACTTAATCTGGAGCTGCAAAATGCCGATGAAACTGGCATTCGTCAGATGATGGAGCACCTTGGTGGCATGACGATGAGCGAATTTCAAGCTGGGAAAAATGGCATTACAGAATTGACTTTGGAATATGCCTATAAGGCTGATCCGAGAGCGGCAATTTTTGACTATGCCGTGAAGAGCCAGTGGAAAATTTTGGAGATGAATCGACACAAAATCAGTTTGGAAGAAGTTTTCCGCGATCTGACTGTGGAAGGGAAGGTGAGCAATGCATAATATCGCAATCGTTTTCAAAAAGGAGTTCCGCAGCTTTTTTAATAGTCCGGTGGCTTATATCACCTTGTTGGTCTTCCTCCTTATTACCGCGTGGTTTCATACCAGCACCTTTTTTCTCATTAATGAATCAGACCTGCGAACAATTTTCAGCGTGATTCCCATCATCTATATCTTTTTTGTGCCGGCTATTACGATGGGTCTTATCGCTCGAGAGAAAAGCGGCCATACAATGGAATTTCTCACAACACTGCCTCTGGAAGACAGTGATATTGTACTGGGGAAATTTCTGGCGGCTCTTTCCCTCATCGGCATTGCCCTCCTATTTACAATGGTGCATCTTATCAGCCTCTTTTTTATCGGCACGAACTTAGACCTCGGCGCAATGCTCAGCGGCTACCTGGGCTTGCTTTTGGTGGGAGCAATGTATGCTGCAGTAGGCACCCTGGCCAGCAGCCTGACCAATAACCAGATTACAGCTTTTATTCTAAGCTTTCTCATCATCTTTCTCTTTTTTATTCTGGATAAAATTCTGATTTTTGTGCCTGGATTTATGGTGAATACTCTGCAATTTCTCAGTATAGATTATCACCTGAATAATATCAGCCGGGGAATGCTGGACAGCCGCAACCTAATCTACATCGGCACCGTGACAGCTTTTTCACTGCTGATGAGTATTCGTATTCTGGAAACGAGAAAATGGAGCTGAGGTGAAATATGATTACAGATAAAAAACAATTTCTGATTTATACCGTTGTTATTCTGACCATTGCCGTCGTTCTTAATATTGTCTCTCGGCAGCTCTTTGTCCGCTTTGATCTTACAAAGGATAAAGTCTATTCCCTGAGCGAATCCAGCAAGCAGGTGATTGGCAAGCTGGAAGACAGGATGGTGGCTAAAGTCTATTTCAGTAAGGATATTCCAGGACAGTTAGCCAATTCACGTCGCTTTCTCCAAGACCTCTTGGAAGAATACGAGGCTTGGGGCGATGGGAAATTCCGTTTCGAATTTATCAATCCTGATGAGAGTGAAGATGCCAAGAGTGCAGCACAGCGGGATGGAATACCGCCGGTGCAGATGCAGGTCATTGAGAATGATAAATTAGAGATAAAGAATGTCTATATCGGTATGGTCTTACTCTATAGCGACAAAAAAGAGACGATTCCAATGCTGAGAACTGATGGTGGTCTGGAATATGAGCTTACTTCAAAGATCAAAAAACTCACCGCTGTTGGGTTCAAAAATATTGGTATTGTCAATCTGCCCGGCAACGATTCTGAAACACAAAAACTTGAAGAAGCGCTGAGAGAGAGCTACCGCATCCGGCAATATGATTTGGAGCAGGAAATCCCCTTTGATGTGAATGTGATGCTGGTAAATGGCGCGGGAGATTCTCTCTCTTTGGACCAGCTATATCACCTGGACCAGTTTCTGCAGCGGGGAGGAAGGCTTTTTCTCGGGCAGACGCGACAGACAGCTAATATTCAGCAGGGAAGCGCCAGTGATATCCAAAGCAATATCTTTGATTTTCTCCGCCATTATGGTGTGGAAATCGGCAAAGAGATTATCACTGATGCCAGTTGCGGACAGATTCAGGTGCAGCAGCAACAGGGCTTTTTCAGAATGGTAAATGCCGTGAATTATCCCGTTTTTCCTGTTATACACCATTTCAATGAGGAAAACCTGATGGTGCGTAATTTTGAAGAAGCACGTATCTTTTTTCCTAATGAGATTACAGCAGCTGACAGCGGGATAGATTTTACCTGGCTCTTACAGACCTCAAACCGTACCGGAGCAGTCAGCGGACCTTACTACAATATCTATCCGCTGCAAAATCCCCTTCTGAACAAATTCCCTAATAAAGAGAAAAATCTTGCCGCTCTTTTGCGAGGGGTCAGAAACAGTTATTTTGCTCAAAACAGCGATTATGAGAAAAAGGAAAATTTCATAAGCGGCAATACAGTCGAACTGATTGTTGTCGCTGACCTGCAGTTCTTTAATGATCAACGGGCTGCAAGCGTACCGGAAAATGTTTCGCTTATTCTCAATGGTGTGGACTATCTCTCGGGAGATGAGGAGCTGATTGCCATTCGCAGTCGTGATGTCACTTCACGCCCGCTGAAAGCCCTTAGCGACGGTGAGAGAAATTTCTGGAAATGGATTAATATCGCCCTGCCGGCTCTATTAGTGCTCGTTTTTGCCTTGCTAAAATGGCGCAGGAATCGCGAAAACCGACGTATTTTGGAGGAAATCTATGGCTAATAAAACGAATTGGACTGCCTATATCATCATCTTGCTTGTTTTAGCGCTGCTTCTGGTTTACGTGCAGATAAAAGATAAACGCTATGAACACGCTGTATCACCTATTTTTAATGTTTTGCCGGAGGATATCACAACTGTGACTATTCAAAAAGGTGGAAATGAAGTGAGCCTGCTGAGAGGTGACTCACTCTGGACCTTTCTCGAGCCTGATACCGGATTTGTTAAAGAGTATAAAATCAATAACTTTATGGATTATGTGATAAAAGGCAAGAAGGGGACAGTTCTCACTGAAAATCCAGAGCGTTATAGTCATTTTAATGTGGATGACAGCTCCGCTACCCGTCTTGAACTCAAACAGGGCGAGCAAGTCTTGGAAGTGTTGCTGATAGGCCGCTCATCAGCCGGATTCAGCAGTGATAATATCCGTATTCCTGGCGATCCCAGGGTATGGCAAAGCCAGGAAAAGCTTCTCAATCGTCTCAGTGAGAAAGCAAGCTGGTGGCGCTGAGTTCAAATTTTTTCTCTAAAAGGCTTGTCTGCTAAAGGCAAGCCTTTTTTGTTTTTGGAAAGGAAAAGAGTATTAGGAATTGAGCCTGAAATGGAGAATATTTAGTGCAACGATGGAGATTGTAAAATGGCCAAATTAAGTATAAGTAACAAGGAGCTGGCGGAGATAATATTTAAAAAGCTGCCTGCAGCAATGTCAGCTAAGAGTGTTACGCCTCTTGATGATGGTACTTTTGAGATTGAATTGCCCCATTTTAATTTGCTGCTGATATGGAAAAGCTGGACTGCACCTGATCTCCGCTTTGATTTGAGGATGAAAAACCTTATTCTCCATCGTATTATGGATACGCCTATCAGTTATTTGACAGTTGTTAACGACGAATTTATCAGCTTTCAATATCCTGAGCTGAGAGTGAATGCAGAGGCGATTTTGCGACAAAAAGCTGGGAATTTTATCAGTCTCAAGAAAATTGATTATAAAAATAAGCAACTGGAAATTGATATAAGCCTGAGGTGATTCATTGAGAAAAAAAGAGATATTGATCCTGCTAATATTGGCTTTGATGGCAACAAACTGCGCCACCCCTAAAAAGAGTAAAAAAACAATGCCAGCAAGACCAGACTTGATGAATATTACGGATGATTCACGATTTATTGCCGAATTTGAAAATCTTTTGATCAAAGAGCAAAGCCGAGAGCTGCCAGCAGAAGCCGTTTTTCGCTATTTTGATCTAAATCTTTTCGCTGCTGAAGCTCAATTTCAAAGAGCATTTGAGCTGGTGAAAAAACTTGACCAGCGAACGGAGACGGCTCTGATGCTCAATAATATAGCCTGGCGATTCAGGGGAGAAGAGGCTTGGTTTGACAGACTATTGCATATTTCTCAATTTGCTGTTTCTCTCTCAGATATCAGTAAATTTGTAAAACTTGATGAATCAAGAATATACTATCCAGTTGATGCATCTGTGGAGTTGAAATATTGGGCAAACATTCATGATACATTTGCCTGGTATCTGGTAAAAAATGGAGAAAAAAGCCGGGCTCTTGAGATTTATGATAAGATTCTAAAGCATTATGAGCAAAAGGAGATTTACTATAACTATGCTGAATTGCTGCATAGTTTAAACAGGCGGGAAAATGCTTTGAGAGCGGCAATTCGGGCTATGGAATTGAGCCCCAGCGACACCGATGCCGAGCTCCTTCTGAGGTATTATGCCAGAGAAATGGCCTACACAGAAGATGCTGCATCGGCAATGGTCCTCAATGCCCGTGATGCTGGTTATGGATTGCTCGCTGCGGAGCTGAAAGCAAGTGAGACCCAGCAGCCGCTGCCATTTTTTCAATTGCAGACCCTCGATGGTTCGCAGATAAGCAGTGAATTGTACAGCGGCTCTGCCAAAATAATAATTATATGGAATCTGAATTGTGAATCTTGCATTCAGCTTCTTTCTAATATTGAATCTGCATATCAGGTACAGTTGGGGCGCAGTGACAGTGATTTACTGACTATCAGCTCTGAAAAGGAGAGTGACAATACCCAATACCTGATACGTCAGAATGACTATAGCTTTCCTGTTTATTTTGGCGGAAAATATCTTAAAGATTTGGGTATAGATCATGTCCCAGTGATAATTATAACTGATACTAGCGACACAATTCGCTACCGTCTCAAAGGGGTTCGCTATTTGCGGGAGCTGCAAGCTGTCATCCATCTAGCGCTGCAGTCAATTACAAGTCTGCCGTAGATTTTTTAATAGCATCACAAATAGAATTTCTTGCACCTTAGATCATAGCTTATCAAAATTTTATAGCAGGACAAAAGTTTCTGATTTGAACTAAGATTCTTTAATACCTGAGAGAGATAATCGTAAGCACCTTAACCCAAGTGGAGCGGTGTCAGGATATAAGATACTTATAATCAATATGATAGCATTTTGTATTTCAGATTTTCGGTAAACAAATTTCAGTCTGTAAAAGGGCATGGCTTTGTATCCTAGGGCCTTGTAGATTTCC
>DSDE01000527.1 GCA_011049095.1 Fidelibacterota bacterium | reverse complement strand
GGCAGGCGGTGGTGAATCTTTACTTTTTTCATTTTAATCTTTCTAAATCAGGGAAAAAGGCCCCTCTCTTTTTTCCAGAGAGAGGGGACATAGACTCTTTACAGAAAAAAATATCTGATTGGGGTATTTTCCTGATTCGTGTTAATTGGCGAAATTTGTGGGTCATTTTTCTTTTTCACAAAGTGAAGCTGAAATCTTCCACCAAAGCGCCGGGGACCACGGTGCCGCCCAAGCTGCGCATGTTATAGCTGGAAGTCTCTGGCACCAATTCCTGAAAATCCGTGAGAGCCATTAGTTTATCGCCAAAGATATGATAGAGGGTCTCATCCCAGCGCATATTCTCGATGGGGGCGACGATTTTTCCGTTTTCCACCCAAAAGCAGGCGTAGCGAGTCATACCGGTGATACGTCCACCGGCATTGTCGCTCCAGTTCAGATAGTGGAGATTGCTCAGATAGAGACCGGTATCCAGGGCTTTAAGAATCTCTTCCCGAGGCAGATTGCCGGGTAAGATTTCTGGTGAACGAAGGCCCTCATTTCCCGACGCACCATTGGCTTCTTTTCCATATTCTTTTGCAGAGCGTGAGCTGATGAGGGTGTTTTGCAGCTCGCCTTCTACGATGAGCGGCAAAATTTCCGGAGCAGTTTCGCCTAATTCATTGAAACAAGGAACCAGCCCGGCGGTGAAATTTTCTCTCAGAGTAAAACGATAGCTCCAGCGCTTATTGTCGCGGCGCATTTTCAGCAGGGCGCTGTTGCCTTGCTGCATAGCATTTTCGCTGATGCCGTCCCAGCTCAGCATATTCAAAAGGTCTGCGACAGCAGCCGGCGCCAGATAGCTGCGATATTTTCCGCGAGGCACGGTTTTGGGCGGCAAAGAGAGGTATTGGAACTGTTCTTTAGCATTTTCGATATTCTTTTTCCAGGCGGCTTCGTCCCAGTCGCTGCCGGCAAAAATACCCTTCACCATCTTTTCCTGTGGCGTGATAAGGCTATAGTCCACAATGTAATTCCGGGTGCTGAACCAATGACTCTGTCCGGCAGAATTGCGATTGGCCCGTATGATATCACCAGCGCTGTAGAGGCCGGTAAAATCCAATCCCTTTACCGGTGAAAGAATTATCTCGGCAACTTCGGTTTCAGGCAATAGCTTTGCATCATACATCGCATAACTGCCGCCCTGGTTTTGGGGAAGGATAATAAATGGGTCATCGGGAAGCTGCGGCGTCTCTTCACGGAGTTTTTCCAGAGCTTCACGTGCAGTTTTAGCATCAATTGTAAGATCACCGGTAAAAGGAACAGTCCTGGATGCCGTTTTGCTGCCAGAGATTAAGCGGAGCCCCAGATATCCGTCATTAACCAGACCGGATTGCCTGACTTTGGCATTATTGAAACGGGTAAACTGACTTCTTTCGGCTGCCAGCTCAAGGGTCAGGGCTTCTCCTTCTTTAATTTTATTGAGAATGGTATCCGATACGGTCTGAAATACACTGTTGATTTGATCAATCGTTGACATTAGGCGCCTCCAAAGACTTCAATGTTTTCAAAAAGAGCGACAGGTGAGGCATGGCCGACCCGCATGATCTGATTAGGCTCACCTTTGCCGCAATTTGGTGTTCCAAAGATTTTCCAGCTATTGCGGTCTCCCACCATTTTCAGGCCGCGCCAGAATGGGGTGGTGATTCCCCGGTAATTGCAGTTTTTTAGGGTTTTGGTCAGCTTGCCATTTTCGATGAGCTTTCCATATTCACAACCAAACTGAAATTTATTTCGGTAGTCGTCAATACTCCAACTGCGGTTGGTCTCCATATAGACGCCGCGCTCGATACTGCCGATAATTTCTTCAAAGCTATGATCTCCTGGCTCCAAATTGAGATTTACGATGCGGTCAATGGGCTGGCGATTCCATGATTGAGCACGGAAATTTGCTACGCCGGGGATTTTTGCTCGGGCCTGGCTCTCTGAGCTGCCTTCTCCACGGAGCAGCAGCCCTTCTTTGATGATGTATTCCTTCGTGGCAGGCATTCCGGCATCATCAAAAGCATAAGTGGCTAATTCGCCGGAAACAGTTGGGTCGTAGGTAATATTCATCAGTTTTGATCCGTACTGCAGTTTTCCAAAATCGCTGAGCTTTACAAAGCTGGAGCCGGCGTAATTTCGTTCGTCGCCTAAGATGCGGTCAATTTCCAAAGGATGACCGATACTTTCATGAATCTGTAGCAGCATCTGGTCTGGCGCCAAAAGCAGCTTTGTGGTCTCTGTAGGGCAATCAGGCGCATCAAGCAGCTCTAAAGCCTGTTCGGCAATTATTTTAGCCCGCTGCAAGACGATGTCCCTTTCGAGAACTTCCAATCCGGCTTGATGACTGCGGGCAAAAGAGCCATTGTCGCTGCGGCGCTGTACGATGGGACCATTCTGCGCTGTTACATTAAAGTCGGTGCTGATAAAGAAAAATTTCTGAAAGAGATCGGAGCCATTGCTGCTGACGAAACGGGTTTCAGATTCTACCAGCCGGGCAATAGCCATAGCATTGATAATTTTGTCAGAGACTTTCAGCTCCTTTGTGATATCAACGAGCAGCGCATTGATTTCACCAGCGCTCATCGCATCAAAGGGCTTTTGAAAGGGGCTGCAATAGGTGCCCACCGCTTTAGGCCGCACATCAGCGCTGAAACTGTGCACACCATAGGCGGCCATCATTTCAGCTTGCTTCAATGCTCTCTCTGCTTCCTGCTGAATGGCGTCTGCTGTCAGCAAATTTGTGGCGGCATAGCCGATTTGTCCATTTTTCAAGACTTCCACCATTACGCCATGCGTAGTCAATGCATCATTGGCCTGAGGAATTTCCTTGCGCACAAAATGCAGCGTGGTGCTTTCTTTTACCTCCCGCAAGCCTATCCAGTCGGCTTCGATAGCGATCTGCGGCAGGATTTTACTTAGTTCAAATGCCATAATCACTCCATTTTTTTAGCAGATATGTTTTGGGGAAATTAAAATGCTCACGCCCCAAAAAAGTCTGCGTTTTTATTGTATTCATCTGAAAAAGCTTTTCTCGAATATTTAAATTCTCCGCTCCATACTTCTCCCAAAAAAATTATCGGCAAAAGCGTTGTCATAATTGTTTGCGGATCCAGTTTTCCAAACCACCGGTGATAATAAGTTCTTGTGCTGCGGTACCAACCGGTGCAAAAGTGAATTTTCCCCAGGGCGAGCTGAGGGTGGAATTTCTGAAATCAAGATTGATTTCTGTTTCAGTGTTGATTGTTGCCTTTTTGGGGGGAAATTTGCTATGGAGTTTCTCAACGAATTTGGGAATTTCTAAAGGGAGAAAGCCATTATTTATTGCGTTTCGTTTATATGTCTCGCTAAAGCTTCCGGCGATGACGAGCTGAATACCGGCATATTTCAGGGCTGTGGCGGCCTGCTCGCGGCTGCTCCCTGTGCCGAAATTGAATCCTCCGGCCAGGATGTCGCCTGCTTTCATCAGACTGCGGAACTCAGGGTCGTAATTTTCCATCACGACAGAGGCCTGGTCAGCGGGGCTCATATCGTCATTGTAGGTGTGTTTTCCCGCGTATATACCGTCGGTATTCAGGTTGTCTGCAGGGCAAAAGAGAACCCGTCCGCTGATGAAATCTGGGAATCCTTCCAGAATCGGAGTTTCGCGCTTTTCTCCTTCAGTCTGCTCGTGTTTCACCAGATCAAATTGGACCGCAAAGGACGAAACGGCTTCCGGTGCGCAGATTGTCCCCTTCAGAGCTGAAGCCGCCACAACTGCCGGGGAGGCGAGATAGGCTTTGGCCTGCCGTGAACCCATACGTCCTTTGAAATTTCGGTTGGTGGCGGAAATGCCGATTTCACCATCTTCCAAAAGCCCCTGCCCCATACCGATACAGGGACCACAGCCGGGCGGCAATACGATAGCCCCGGCATCCAGGAGAATCTGCCAGTCACCGCGTGATTCACTCTCCTGCTGCACTTCACTGCTGGCAGCCGCGAGATAAAATTTCACGTGATCGGCGACTTTTTTCCCACGCAAGACTGCGGCGGCTTCCGCCAGGTCTTCCACGCGGCTGTTTACGCACGAAAGAAGATATGCTTTATCAATACGAATGTCCCGCGGGGCGGCCTGACTCATCGGCATGGCGATTTTTACAGTGTCAGGGCCGGAAATATGGGGCTCGATCGTGGACAGATCCAAATGTATCGTTTGGAAATATTCGGCATCGTCATCGGCGCCAAGTTTTTCTGCTGAAAGGGCAGCTATGCGCTTCGCGGAGAGTCGGGGATGATCTGCTTGCCATTCGTCATCGGACGGCACACCGCTTTTTCCCCGCTGAAGCAGATGGGCACGCTGCTTTTTCAGCCAGGCAATGGTCACGTCATCAATGGGAAAAACACCGGCCAGAGCTCCCCATTCTGTTGTCATATTGGCAATGGCGAGACGTGATTCGATGCTCAGCGAGGCCACACCTTCGCCGGTAAATTCGATGGCATGATTCAAGACTTCGTCTTTGTTGAGGTAGCCGGCAAGGACAATAATGACATCTTTGCCAGTGACGCCGGGATTGAGTTTTCCTCGTAGCTGAACGCAGGTGATGGGCGGAACCTGCCACCAGGTTTTTCCAGTCGCCCAGATTCCGGCGGCATCCGTGCGAACGATGGGTGTTCCCAGGCAGCCAAGACCACCGTACATATTACTATGACTGTCGCTGGCCACTACCATAGTGCCGGGAAAAATGTATCCTTCTTCACACATTATCTGATGGCCGATACCTCGTCCTGCCGGGTAAAAATCTACCCCCATCATTCTAGCAAAAGCTTCAATTTTCTCATATTTTTCCAGATTTTTCTCGCTTTTGTCCTGCACATTATGATCCAGAGCAAAGACCGGCTGACGGGGATTGGCCATTTTTTTTGCACCGATGCTGCGAAATTTTGGAATCACCGCTCCAGTATTATCGTGGGTCATCACGTGAGCTGCTCGAATCATAATAATGTCACCACTCTTCACACTTTCGGCTTCACCAATACCTACAGCATAGCGACGGGCAATTTTTTCAATCAGACTTTGTTTCATATTTGTTTATTCTCCATTCATTTCTAATGTGAACTTAGTCAAAAAGCAGTGAATTTCCAAAAAATTCTCTTTGGTGATTGGGGCATCCATCATATATTTCTCAAAGCTATGATATTCGGCGACACCCAAAAGATAGAAATTGACCCGGGACTTCTCCAGCGCGTGCCGGAAATCAATTTGAAATGCATCTCCGCCAGCCTGAAAATCGAAAAATCTGGCAATGAGCTTAATAATATGCTTGATGTGTGTATAGCCAGCCATCGTCAATATTGGAAGCTTGAGAATCTTTCATCTCGGCCCGCGATACGTGAGACGCGTCAGGCAATCAAAGCTTGTGGCAAAGACCCAAGCCGCTACCGACCTGCTGCGGAAGCTCTGATGCGGCGTATTCTCAAGGGAGAAAACCTCTATCGCATTAATAATGCCGTTGATATTAATAATCTACTCTCTCTGGAAAGCGGCTACAGCATCGGGGTTTATGATTTGGAAAAACTCACGCCACCCATCACATTCACGATTGGCAGCGCTGAAATGGACTACGAAGGTATTGGCCGGGGAAAAATCAATGTAGCCGGCCTGCCAGTTTTCTGTGATGCCTTAGGACCTTTTGCCTCTCCTGTTACTGACACGCCCCGCTCACAGGTGACCTTGGATACCCAAAAGATACTTTTCAATATAATTGGATTTCGGCAAAGCCCAGAATTGGATTCAACGGCTGATCGGGCAATCCAACTACTTTGCAAGCTGGCTGGAGCCACGATACATTAAATTCAAACAGCAAAATAACACTTTTTTTAAATTGGACTTTATTAAATCTCATT
>DSDE01000007.1 GCA_011049095.1 Fidelibacterota bacterium | reverse complement strand
TGAATACATCTCTGCTTCACGGCTTCCAATACTCTCTTTGTTTAGATCCATATCATCTCCTTTTTGATTGGAAGATAATACAATCAAACTTCTTTTAACAGATGCACTTCACAGGGAGCTTACCTATTATCAGCTCTTTAATATGCTCATCAGAAGCCATTTCACAGGGTAAACTCAATCTTAACCTTAACCTTAGCCTCACCCTCAAGCTCATTTCTGACATAATTTGCGATTGGGCATCAATTCCGCTAAATTTCGCTGATGGAATATATAGACAAAGAGAAGCCGGATTATGAGATGCCGCACTGGGAGTGGCGCACCTTTGATGTTCGGCTCAATGAGTTTCAATCTCGCCTTCAGCAGCATATACCATTTAGAATGCGGAGCGAAAATGAGATTTATCTGCTTTCTGACAAAAGTGTACACAACTGCAAAGTCCGCCTTCACCGTAATGAGCTAAAAATAAAAATTTTATTGGAAAGCAATGATCTGGAGCTTTGGCAAGTGATTCTCAGAGCCAGATTTCCCATCTCAGAGCATCAGCTCAGGATACTTTTCCAAAAACTGGAAATTGTTAATAATGATGAATTTTCTTTTCTCGATACTGCGGCCGCTTTTGTCAAAGAGCTGGCAGACAAAGTACCGCAAATTGTGGCGATTCCCGTGGCAAAAGTGCGAATGATATATCGCTTTGACGACATGGAGGCAGAGCTTGCAAAGTTGCGGATTGGAGATTCTTACTCAGCAATAAGTTTTGCTGCTGAAGACAGAGACCCCCTAAAAGTGCGGCAGATTCGGGATATATACGCCGGCAACTACAGTTATAACAATCAAAATTATAGCGCCTGGCTCAAATCGCTGATGCACGCGGGCTTTTTCAAAGAGTGGGGCGCATTGTGATTATTGGAAAGCGCACTGCATTTGTGCTGATAATTATCTATGCATCGCTTTCTGGGCAAGTATCGCCGTTTATTGTATATTCCGGTCTGGATAATCTCATTCGCCAAAATTTTGATCCGGTCCGCGGCAAAAAGGCAGCCCTCTTTTGTAATCACAGCAGCCAGACACTCGCTGGTGAGCACATTCTCGATGTGGCGGAAGGCAGCGCTCTGGAGATTGCACAGCTCTTTATTCTTCGGGATGCCGCCTATGATTCATTATGGCCGGCGCCGGAATTGCTGGAGCAATATAAATCGGAAAATTATCACGCAATTGCCCTTAGAAAGCCCTATCTGAGGCCTTACCAATTCCGCGCCGCTGATTATATTCTGCTGGATATGCAGATAAATGGAACTGCCGATGACCCGGTTTTGGAGCTCCTCAGGATATTGATGCTCATTGCCGGTCGCCTCAATATGCCCCTCATTATTCTCGATCGCCCCAATTATTTTTCGGCAATAGAGATGCAAGGACCCGTCAGCAGTCGCTTTGAAATGCCATTTTTTCACGGCCTGAGTCTTGGGGAATCTGCCCGCTATTTCAATTATAAAGACCATCTCCTGGAAGATAAACTTTTGCAGATAATTCCTCTCCTGAACTATTCCTCAAAGATGAGTCCGGAAAATTATCCCCATCTGGGGCAGTTTGCAGACCCGGATATGAAAAAAGCGCAACGAATCAGCAACTACCTGCCTCTGCGCCTCTCTGCCCTCAGCAATCTCAAATGCTTTTTTCATAAAGAAACGCAGCGATTGCTGATTTACGCTGATTGGCTGGATGCCCAAAGGCTGCATCGAGATTTACTGCGGGAAAACGCAGGTAAATGCGGCCTGGAGCTTATTGTTTTAGACCCTGGTCCTCTTTCTGAATTCAGCGCTTTTTCCATCACCGATGAAGGGTCGATAGAGGCATTATTTACTCTTTTTCGGGGGGCTGCGGTCATGTATCCCAATGAATTTCTTCTCTCGCCAAAACGCTGTTTACAGACATTTGGCGATGATATTCTGAATCGGCTCATTGTTGTTGAGAAACGACCGGTCAGCCATATTCTCCATTATTGGGAACCAGAGATACGGAATTACCAAAAGACAATATCAAAAGGAGCCAAGCTCTATCAGTAGAGATTTAAACATTAAGAAGCATTTAATTCCGATTAATGGCTATGGAGAATCACTGTATAAAAATCAAATAATATTTGTATGTCTCCCAATTTTTCCCTAAGATGAAAAGCAATGAAAGAGCAAGGTGAAATGGAAGAATTAGATAGCAAGCTGCAGAAGCTCACAAAAAAAGTGGCAATGCTGGAGCAGATTTTGGATACTATGCCGCAAATCGTTTTTGTCAAGGATGAAAACGGCGCTTATATCTACGGGAATCGCTCTTTTCGGGAGCGCTTTGATCTTCCCGACTCATCGCTTGAAAATATAGATGATGCGGCGCTTTTCCCCAAGCGTGACCGAAGTCAGCAAAAAGAGATTGACCACCGTATTTTATCCGGTAAAAAAGAGCGCCTTTCTTATATCAATCAGGAGGGCGAGCCCTATGAAGAGCTGCTGACGGAAAAAAGCGCTTTTATAGCAGATGGAAAAATAAGCGGCGTTATTGGCATTGTTACCGACAATACCAGGAATGCTTTTGTCAAGATCGAAAATAGCATCGCCCGGGATATCATCAGCCATAGCGAACTGCTGTTGCTGCGGGTTGCCAGCGACTATGAGCAGCCGATTCTTTATGCCAGCCCCCAAATTGAGCGCTATGGCTTTGCACCACTCCTGCAGAAAACAGGACTCCTCTTTTTAAAAGACATTTTAGAAGAAAGGAGCATCGAGAAGCTCAATCGGCAAATTGAAGAAAATATAGACTGGGGAATTGAGAGTTTTACTACAGAGCTTAGCCTCAGGACAAAAGACCAGCAGATGATTCCATTGAATTGTACGATTTTTATTCATCGGGATGAGGCGATGGAGCTTCGCTACTACGATATGATTGGTATTGACCGCAGCGCATCAGAAAATGAGCGTAAGCGGCTTGAAGAGTATAAAACCCGCTGGGAGCTTGCCATTACCAGTTCCGGAAATGGTGTCTGGGATTACGATATTCGAAACAGAATTATCCACGTCAGCCCTAATTGGGTTAAAAAATTGGGCTATGATAAATCTCTCGAATCTGCCTCGGCTGATAAATACCTAGAGCTTATCTATTCTGAAGACCGCCAACGTGTCTGTAAAAGATTTCACAGTTACCTCATGGGAAAAACATCGGATTATAATGAAGAATACCGGATTTTATCGGCAGATGGCCGCATCTATTGGGTGATTGACCGCGGAAAAATCACCCAAAAAGGGGCCGATGGCAAAGCCGTGCGTTTTATCGGAATGGTCAGCGATATCACTGAGCAAAAGAATCTTGAGCTGAATCTGCTGCAAAGCAATAACCGTTATGCAGCTCTTTTTAAAGATGCCCGAGAGCCCATCATCGTTGAAAATGATAAAGAAAAAATTCTTGATGTCAATGATGCCGCCTGCGATTTTTTTGGATACAACAGAGATGAATTTCTGCAAAAGAAAACCAGAGAGCTGCAGGTGGAAAGCATTCAGAAAGGTGCGGAACAATTTTACCGGCAGCCTCGCGCCGATTACTCACAGCTCCTTTCCCGCACACTTATAACAAAATCAGGCGAGGAAAAAGAGGTGGAAATCTCAATCACCAGTTTCCAGAGCGAAGCAGGCAGTCAGTTTATCAGTATCATCCATGACGTGACCAAGCGCAGTATATCCGAAGCCGAGCTAAAAAGAGTCCACAAGATATATCAGCGAGGCATTGAGAATATTCAGGGCGTACCCTATATTCTCGATTATCGTAGCATGACGTATAGCTATGTCAGCGACCGGCTTCTCGAGCTTGTGGAAATTCATCCCCACGAGTTTACACCAGGGATGCTGGTTTCCCTGGTGAAACGCACAGAATTGCTTCCGGGCACACCTTTCATTTCAACAAAGGAGATGGGTGAAGCTTTCCGCAAGGGGCTTACATCAGACTTTCATATAGATATGGAGCTGGAGCTGCCTTCCGGCAAAAGGCGATGGATCAGTGATAATTCCATTCCTATTATAGATGAAGAAAGTGGACAGATTATCGGCTCTCATGGCATTCTTCTCAATATTGATGACCGAAAACGGGCCGAAGAGCAGCTTAAAAAAAGTGAAGCCACATTTCGGGGACTTGTCAGTGGCATACCCGATGGCATTGCGCTGATTGAGCATCAGAAAATCTATTTTGTCAATGAGAATATGTGCAATCTCACCGGATACAGCGCCGATGAATTAAAGACAATGACAATATTTGATATGGCCTATCCCGATGATCATCAGCATATCACCGAAATGATTAAAAAGGCTGAGGAAAATGGTAAATTTCCAGACCGCCTCGAATATCGGATAATTCGAAAAGACGGCAGTTTAAGATTTGTTCAAAATCGCTGGGGAAAGCTGGATGAGAGTTTTGAAAGCTCTGCCAAATTAGTCATCACATCGGATATTACAGATCGTGTTTTTCAAGAACAGGAAATTCGTAAGCTGCAAATGGCTATTGAGCAGATTCCTCTGTCAATCATTATAACCAATGCTGATGGCATCATCGAATACGTGAATCCCTATTTTTGCAAGCTGACAGGATACAGTACCAGGGAGTCTAAAGGTAAAAATCCCCGAATTCTCAATGCCGGAAGACTAGAGGCAGCCCATTATAAAAAATTATGGGAAACAATCAGTAAGGGTGATGACTGGGAAGGCGAGTTTATTAATAAAAAGAAAGATGGCACACTGTATTGGGAAAGTGCTACAATCTGCCCCCTTCGTGATTCGCGGGGAAGCATAACCCACTATATCGGTATAAAAATTGATATCACTGAAGAGAAACTGAAGGCTGAAGAGCAGAGCGCGATGCAGGACCGGCTCCGTCACCAGAAAAAATTGGAGTCTATCGGCGTTCTTGCTGGTGGTGTGGCCCACGAGATCAATAATCCGCTTATGGGCATAATTAATTATGCGCAGTTGATTTATGATCGCATTGAGGAGCCCAAAATCAGAACATTTACCGAAGGAATTATACGGGAAGGCAACCGGATAGCTAAAATCATTCGCAATTTGCTGGCCTTTGCCAGACAAAGAAAGCAGGAGCCGTTTCAACCCCATTCCATTCCAGATTTAATCGATGCTGTCCTCAGCCTGATCAGCACGATGATGCGTCACGACCAAATTACGATAGAGCTCGAAATGGGTGAAGATCTCTCACCTGTCTATTGTCAGGACCAGCAGATACAGCAAGTGCTCATCAATCTGCTTAGCAATGCCAGAACGGCGCTAAACCAGCGCTATCCAGAGGGAAATTCAAATAAAATTATCACTATTGGCGCTATTCCAATTAAAATTAATAAGATTCCATTCGTTAGAATTATCGTAGAAGACCATGGTGTCGGCATTCCTCAGGATATTATTGATAAAATATTCGATCCATTTTTTACTACCCATGAGCGCCATGAAGGCACTGGTCTTGGCCTCACCATAAGTTATAATATCATCAAAGAGCACAAAGGTAAATTAGAAGTAGAAAGCGAATTGGGGAAATATACCCGATTATTTATCTCGCTGCCGGTAAATCCTATGGAGCTATCATAAGAAGATGGAAAAAATGAAGAAAACGAGTGCGCTTTCTATTTTAACTTTGTTTCCCTTTTTAATTTTTGGGCAAAGTCTCAGCATTCACGCTATGTTTGGCGCCCGATATGATGATCTGAGAATGTGTGTTGGCTCATCTGCAGCTGTGAAAGGCGGACCTGTTGGCGATATTCAGCTCGATATTCCCATCCACCAAAATGGCAGGCAAACAATCGTCTTTAATCTACCGCTTATGCGGCCGGTTCTATTTAGCCAGGCTTTTGGAATGCTGCAATTTGAGCCAGAACTGACTTTTGAAACCCGCACAAAGAAAAGGGTTTGGGGGCCTG
>DSDE01000053.1 GCA_011049095.1 Fidelibacterota bacterium | reverse complement strand
TCCGTCTCCTGACGGATCAAGCCAAATTAAGAAGAAAAGGATAGATGCGGTAAATGAGATTTTGGGGGATTAAACCGAGAATCCTAAAATCTCAGTTTTCAAGACACTGTAAATAAAGTGTTGTAATCAGCTTTCTAGATTATTTAGGACAGCAGTGTTTTTCGACCTTCATATTCTTATCGGGATCTGCAGACAGCCTAAATATTATTGAAGCAGCAACAAGAGAACCGCTAGGATTTTGCTATGGTTTGTGGCAGGGCATGATATTGCCCATTTCGTGGTTTATTTCTCTATTCAGCGATTCTACAGCCATTTACGCCATCTATAATAATGGCGGTTGGTATGATTTTGGCTTTGTTCTCGGTTGCCTGACTATTGGCGGCGGCTCGGCGGCAGCAAAAAAATAATATAGCCATAGTCTCAGGTTTATTCATTCCAGCAAAACAAACTCATTTTGCTCAGATGCCTGTAGCGGCCTGTTTTTTCTCTTGCTTCAATAGCTGAAAATAGAGATGTGGATGGATTCTGCTGAGCTGATAGGGAGTCAGCTTTTCCCATTTGGCTTGCTGGAGCATAAATTCAATAAAAAGGGCGGAAGCCACAGCATCAAAGAGCGCATCGTGAAAAGTGCGCCCAGGCAAAAGCTCTTTCAAGCGGGGCAGCAGGCCAAGGTTTTCGATAAGTACCTCCAGCCGATGCCGTTTCCATTCAGGAAAGGCGACTCTGGCGATTTTTACGGTATCAATCCACAAGGGTGGTTCAAAAAGGGGGAAATATTTTGCTAAAATTTTCTTTTCTGTGCCAATGCTATGGGCTGCCAAGGGCTTGTGAAGACGAGGCTGCAATTCTGGCCATAACTCTTGAAGAGAAGGCGCTTTGGCAACCTCTTCTTTTAGCTCGTCATAGCGGCCTGGCACATATTTATTGGCGGGTCGAATACCTACTTTCAGAAGAGAATCATACAGGGTTTCAGGAGCGAGCTTGCCATCAACGACTTGGACCAAGCCAATCTGCCAGGGCTCATCGGGATAGTGATAGACGGGGCCAGTAGTTTCAAAATCAATGACTGTGATAATGGATTTGCTGATGATAGTCACTTTTTTACCTCGTAGTAGACAGCATTCAGATATTGTCGTATCGTGAATTTCTGGGTATAAAGTGTAAGGGATTCTGAAGCGCCGACAATGAGTGCACCTTCAGGGTTTAGCTGCCCGGCAATTCGTTCAAAAAGCTTTATCTTATCCTGGTGCGTAAAATAGATTGCCACATTCCGAGCCATAATTAAATCAAATTTTCCCAAATGAGAAAAGGGCTCCAGAAGATTCCCTTTCTGGAATGAGGCCATATAGCGGATTTCATCCCGCACTTTATAGACATCAGCTTCCGGTATAAACCATCTGGACAATGCCTGCGGCGATAGGCCACGTTCCACTTCCAGGCGGGAATATTTGGCGTAGCTGGCTTTTTGAATGGCCGCGTCACTGATATCAGTTCCCAGGATACTGATATCCCATCGCTCGATATTGGGGATGATCTCTTTGAGAATAATAGCAATGGAATAGACCTCCTGTCCCGTACTACAGGCTGCAGACCAGATTCTTAAGGCTGGACGCGCAGCGCCTGCTGCTCGTTGTTTTTTAGCGATCATATCAGGAAAAATCTTATTCCGCAGAAGCTCAAAGGGAGAATTATCCCGAAAAAAATATGTTTCCCGCGTTGTGATGGCATCAATGACTTTTTTTTGCAATGCCGGATCCCGACTGAGCTTCGTATTGAATTCACCAAAAGAATTGATACCTAGCTCCCGCATCAACGGCTTAAAGCGGCTTTCGATTAGATATTTTTTACTCTGGTCCAAGTAAATGCCGGTAACGCGCTTCACATAGTCAGCAATGAAAGTAAGTTCCTGTGGCGTGATTTCGTTCAAGGTTTTCCTGGGGCTATTTTCTGGCTGGTGAGAGATAATTGATGAGACGTGATGCCATTTTCTCAAGGGGAACAACTTCATCTACGATACCGGCCTTGATGGCTTCTCCGGGCATACCAAAAATAACGGAGCTGGCTTCATCCTGCGCCAGAATATATGCACCTTGCCTTTTCATAAGGCGGAGTCCGTTGATGCCGTCGTTTCCCATACCGGTCATAATCACTCCGATGGCATTAGACCCGTAGATTTTAGCAACCGAGCGAAAAAAGTAGTCAACAGAGGGTTTGCAGAAGTTTTCCGGCGGATCATTGGTGATTTCAATTTGAGGCCAGGTATTGACTCCCGATTTTTGCAGACGCATCTGCTTGCCGCCTGGCGCCAGATAGATTTTATTCGCCAGTATCGTCCCACCGTGGGCAGCCTCGATAACATCTTTGCCGCTTTTTTTGCTGAGTGATTCGGCGAGTGCTTTGGTAAAGATGGCAGGCATATGCTGGACGATGACGATGGGCACCGGCACCAAAGGCGGCAATGAGCTGATGAGTGTGCTCAGGGCCTGTGGGCCACCGGTTGATATGCCAATGGCGATAATCTCGGGACGCTTGGCAAGGATTGGCTCGGTGGAGGGCTGTGTCGGCGCTGATAGTGTTTTTGTTCCAGCTTGCAGACCTTGAATAATATTGCGAATTTGAGACTCGATCTGTTTTCGGCTGTCCAGGCTGTCGCGCCCTTCTGGCTTGCTTACAAAATCGAGGGCGCCTTTCTGAAGGGCTTCTATCGTGATGCGCGCGCCACTTTTTGTAAGCGAGCTGATCATTATCACCTGAATGGCCGGATATTTTGTTTTCAGCTCTTCAAGTGCTTCCAGTCCACTCATCAGCGGCATTTCCACATCCAGGGTGATGATGTCTGGTTGGTAGTTTTTAGCTAAAATGATGGCATCCCGGCCGTTGGAAGCAGTGCCGGCAAGCTCCACACCAGGAATCTCCTTGATAATATCACTGATAATCTTGCGATAGATGACAGAGTCATCCACAACAAGCGCTTTAAGTTTGCGTGACTCTAAATTACCCGAGGTCAAACTTTTTCACCATATTTTGAAGCTCGTTGGCGGTTTGATTCAAAGTGTTGGCATTGTCATTGAGATGCGCTACTTTTTCGTGGATTAGAGAAATTTGATCAGTAACCTGGACGATATTTCCGGCGACTTCCCGGCTCACATCAGCGGCCTGAATGACATTTTTCATCACTTCACCGACGCCGTTTGTGGCTTCACCGATATTGTGGGCAATCTCATGCGTCGTTGCATTTTGTTCTTCAACCGCAGTGGCGATGGTATTGACGATTTCATTGACTTCATCCATCACTTCAGAAATACCGTTTATCTCTTCAACGGTGTTGCGCGTAGATTTCTGAATCGCTTCAATCTTTTGGTTAATATCTACAGTGGCTTCATTGGTCTGTTTGGCAAGCTCTTTGACTTCGCTGGCCACCACGGCAAAACCTTTTCCGGCTTCTCCCGCTCTGGCGGCCTCGATGGTGGCATTTAGAGCGAGAAGTTTTGTCTGCTCGGCAATTTCCACGATGGTCTTGGTCACCAAATTAATTTCCTGGGCAGCGCTGCCAAGCTCATTCACGCTCATAGAGGCGACACGGACTTTATCAACAGCATTATTAGTGATGCTGCGGGCTCTTTCGGTGCTACGGGCGACTTCGTCGATAGCGCCGGTCATCTGTTCGGTAGCGCTGGTAACGGTGCTGAGATTGGTTTGAGATTCTTCAGAGGCTGATGAAATACCGCTCATATTGGTGCTTAGCTCCTCAGTGGCTACAGCAATCATATTGCTTTGATCAACAATATTTTGTGATTTCTGTTCCAGGTCTGTCGCTAAGGCTATGAGCTCCGCTGCGGCATGATTGAGTGATTCGGCATTGAGCTGAACCTGTTTTTGTACATTTTGCTCATTCTCTTTGGCTCTTTTAATATTGCCGCTCATATTCTGCAGGGATGTCGCAAGCTGGCCTATCTCTTCTTTGCTGCGAATGTCAATCGCGCTGTCAAGATTGCCATTGCCAACCTGTTCGGCAAAGACAACGCATTTTCGCAGCGGTTCGGTGATTCCTGCCCTGGAAAGCTGGCGAATGGCAAAAACAGCTAGAATAAGAATTATCAGCATAGTAAAGAAATTTTTTATTCCGGCATTGCGGAGCTCGGCATCGAGACCATCTAGCGGCATAACAATTTCATAGGCGCCATGCATATCACCGGGTTTCCAGTCTTCCATTTGAAAATCGAGTATATCTTTGCCATTTCCAAAAGCGCTGGTGCTGGGATGCCCGTGACAGCCCATGCAGGTTTCATTAAGAACGATAGCCCGCATAAAGTGGATACTGTTATTATCCTCATTGATGCGCCAGAGTATTTCTTTTTTTTCATTTTTGAAATCAGCCCGCAAATCGGTGAGGAGGAGCGTTCGAAACTTGCCATTGACGGCATCGTTATTGGGATCCCGCTCTTTGTTCCTGGCATTAAAAGCGGCAATTCTAAAGTGGAATCCCTCTCTTTCGGCTACCTTTTCAGCAACAGTCCATCCGACCACAACCGGTACGGTGCTAATAATCTTGCTTTCTAAATAGTTTTTGCCGGCATCGAATGTATCCCGCACATCTTTCTCCAGCGCTTCTTTATCAAATACATTCTCTTTTTGCAAACGACTGGTGTAGTTTTTAGTCTCGTCAGCAGCAGCGCTAAACCAGGTGGCTTTCTCAATAAATCCTTCAATCTGGCTGGAGCGATAGTTGCTTTGATTCAGATAAAACATTATCCCCACACCAATAAAATAGACGACCATCGTAATCATTGTGATTTTGTTGCTCACTTTCATAGACATCAGGCGTTCAATCATTGATTTATCTCCTCTATTGATTTTTTCCCTTCGTTTCTGCTGCCGCCACTTTCTCGAGGTCTAATAGCATAATCAGCATATCAGGTGTTTTCATCACTCCTGAAAAATATTCGGCGCTAATCCCTTCCAAATGGCTGGGCTTCTTTTCAAGGCACTCTTTCTTTATCGGCAAAATATCGTGAATGGCGTCAACCAGCAGGCCGATGCTTTCCTTTACATAGTGAATGATAATTATCAGTTGTTTGCCACTTTTTTTTGATGGGGGAATCGCAAATTTTTTTGATAGATCGAGAATCGTGACGATCTGCCCCCGTAAGTTGATGATGCCGGCTATGTCAGGGGCGCCACAGTAAACCGGTGTGATGTATCCTGCACTTGTAATTTCCCTGATTGCAGAAATATCGAGTCCGAACCAGATGGAGTCAACTTTAAAGACAGCTATCTCATTCATTTAGCTTTGCTCCTTCCAGTTGGGATTCATATACTTTTGAATAGCCAGGGTCACCTTCTCCCTGTCCAGCTTCACCAGGTAGTCATCTACACCGGCTTCATAACCTCGTTTTTCCGCCAGTTCTCCCGCCAGCGAAGTGCAGGCAATAATCGGCAGCCCCTGAAACTTCTCCTTCAGGCGAATCTGACGACACATTTCCAGCCCGTCCATATTCGGCATTTCAATATCAGTTAGGACAACGCCAATGACAGCTTCATTTTCCTCAAGCTGCTTTAGACCGATTTCGCCATCTTCTGCAGTGATGGCTTCGTAGCCGGCTTCTTTCACGATATTGGCCATATTGTTGCGAAAAAAATTGCTGTCTTCTACAACTAAAACCCTATTTTTTGTTACTGCTTCCTGTTTTTTGAGCCGTTTCTGAAATTTTTCTGCCAGCTCAGGATTAGCTCGGTTCACGATTTCAAAGACATCTAAAAGCATGGTTGTGTGACCTAAAAGGATGGCGGAACCGAGTATTCCCGGCATTCTGAAAGTCTCCTCATCAATTTCCGCAGCCACATCCACAGCATCTACAATACGGGAGACAATGATGCCGAGCTCCCTTCCCAAATATGGAAAAACGATGATGTAGGGGCGCTCGACGTCAGCGCGGGGCGATACTTTAGCCACTTGCTCGATGGAAAAAAGAAG
>DSDE01000275.1 GCA_011049095.1 Fidelibacterota bacterium | reverse complement strand
GTTCCGCGAGATCCTTCTATTTTTTTCACAATCGTAGAATGAGTCACGTTCAAGGGTTTTTTTGCCGGTATGATTTTAACAAAGTTGGGCGCTAAGACGGTATTCCCTTTTGGGTTTTCCAGACTTTCCAGCTCATAACCGCCCCAAAGGGGGTCAGGGTTTGTTTGGGCATAAAGTGTGTCATTGCGAAAATTGTAGCGGACATATTGGTTTAAATCAGCAGACCAGAGGCTATCATAGGCCACCTTAACAGCAAATCGCTGCATACCAATATCATAAGCGGTCACAGAGTAAGTATATTCCACGCCAATTTCAACATTTCTGTCAATATACTCGTGAGCCAGGCCCGTATTTTTACCTAAGGACTTCCATGGTGCCAGAGGATCGGGGCCGCTGATTTCTCTGCCATAGCGAGCGATATCCTGGCTTGCTGTGAAATCATATTGTGCGATTGGTTTCCAGCCAGCAGGCACACCATCCAGATCATATATCTGATCATAGAGGGGGTTGCCCCAGGTCACGCCGCCATCGGTGCTTTTATAGACTTTGTATCCCTGGAAATCCTGATATTTGGTAACGATATCCGTTGACGTTTCTGCCCGGTCATCCCAACTGATGCGCACGTAGGGTTTTTGGAGTGTGCTATCCCACAAAGAGACGGCATTGACAACGGGAGGCTGTGGCGGGGAGAAACCCTGATACTTCAGATCATACATCACCTGAGCCATTTTTGCATTTCGATAAAGGTCTTCTTCATCCTGGCCCATTATGATGGCAAAAGAAAACATCTGCGTATCACCGACGGCAAAATTAAAGGGTCCTGAGGACATAATCAAAACGCAATCGAGACCATTGGGATGTTTCTGCAAGAGTCCCGACATGCTGTCAAAATGTGGATTTACCTCTCCGGCAGGGTTGGGATGAAAGTACCAGTTCTTCCAGTCACCGCTATAATAATCGAGGTTTGAGGTATCGCCAGCCATAAGTTTGTACTGGATTATCTCTTTATAGGGCGATTCGGGAAATTCACCATCACCAGCATAACCAACACTGTTGCTCTCTTTTTGAGCCACACCCGGGCGATTGTACCAGTCAAACCAATGCCAATCAGTCATGCCCAGCTTATCTCCTGGATGTATGATTCTGCCGTCGCCAAGGTCAACTGTATCAGAGGCAGTGGGCGTATCAAGAAGTTTGATAGCCGTATAGGCCAGATTCCGATACCCCCCTGATTCATCATCTAAATCGTAGATATACGCATAATCCAGCTCGCTGTTATAGCCCATCATATCATCATCATTGGTTCTGCCGATGGCGGAACCATTGGCAAGGGCAGAATAGGCATCCACATCAAAATAAAAGCCAAAGTAGGCATATTCATAGTCATAGCCAAGACCTTCATTCAATCCCAGTTTATCGCTCTCATTGACGACTTTCATTGTGATGAAAATGACATCTTCGGCGTAGCTGCGGCCATAGCTATGCACGGTAGCATAAACTTTGGTACCGGTAGGATAACCGATATCGGGATTCATAATTGCCCTGCCGGCAAATGCGTCATCAAATTCAAGATAAATATCCACATCGCTGACAAATCGATCCGGCACTTCCTGCCCATAGGTCGGTGAAGCAATATCTGTATCAATGGCCCACCAGCCTGGCCAGACCGAATACTCGTCGCCTGTCTCTTCATCGTAGGCTTTGGGCCAGCTTTCAGGAATTGTAGATGTGGCCAGCAAAGGATAGGTGTCATCTTCTCTGGTATAAATGCCGCCATAAATATCGCCGGCTGTCACTTCTCCCGAATAGATTTTACCTTTAGAACCTACGGCCGCATCCCAGTCTATCTGCACCAAATTGGGGGTACGATCCATCCACGACTCGGAAACAGTGGCTCCCCAGTAAACTAATTCGCCACCATCGGAGGGATTGGGAGAAGGACGGACAGCCCATGGATAGGGACTAAAACCCGCTGGTAACTTATTCAGTTTTGTTTTGGGTTCGGCAGGCGGGCTTCCCGGCGGCGCACCTGGCACACCCATAATGAAACTTACATTGGCTATATACTGGAAATTGCCCCAAAGACCGCCAGGGGAATTATCATCACCCCAGTCAATAAAGCTTCCATAGTTCAAAATTGCCGATTGAAGCTTGCCCTGATCGGCATATCCCCGAGCACGGTCAAAAAGTGGATTGCCATTCTGAGATTTTGCCAGGCCATCGGGACTGAAATAGCGGGGATACTTAATCTCAGGCGGAACAGCCATCAGCCAGGCTGTTGCCGAAATCAAAATAATCAGCATTTTTACATATTTGAATTTCATCGAGTTACCTCACTTAGAAATCAATTTCAAAAAACAGGTCAATATTGCGATAATCATCATAATACCAAGGGCGGTCATAGAATGTGCTGCTGGTATAGCCATTCCGGATATTGTCCAGCGCTCTCCGCCCTGGATCATCAGCAGAACCTGTGGTAGGATAGACATAAAGCGGATTACGCCGGTTAAACACATTCGTGATTGTTGAGCCGATGGTCAGCCTGATATCACCTGGCAGCACAATATATTTTCTCAAAGCAAGATTGGTGTTATAATACATTGGCATCCGTTCGCTATTGGCCGCACCAGCAGTATTATCAGGCATTATTGGCGTATAAGGTGCGCCGCTTAGAAGTACATAAGACATACTCAAGCGCGTATTTTGCAGGGGATAAAATCCGCCAAGACTCAGACCTTCGCGCTTTTTAAGATGATAATTTAATGTCAGGCTCATATCATGCGTCCGGTCAAATTCTTGCAAAACCTCTTTTTTAGGCATCGTTAGTGGATTATCAGTTGCCCGATACCCCGCCCATGGGTCAGGACGATTGCCTTTTGCGGAGCTGTAAGTATATTGCAGCATCCCGCTATAGTGACCGCCGCCGCGCTTTTCCAAAATCAGGTCAATACCACGGCTCGAACCATAATCATAGTTGACAAATACTGTATATTTCACCGAGCCAACCCTGACTTCCTCTGTGGAATTCATGTTGGTATAATCTTTGGACCAGCCTACTAGACCCAGGACCCAGTACCGGCTCAGTTGCTGATTAAAGCCAAATTCATAGCTCACTACCTTTTGGGCAGTCACAGCAGGATTCCCCACCAGCGGGCGAGGTGTATTAAAAAAGCTGTCCATATCATCCCTCTTATCAACATTTAAATAGACATTGCGATAGGTGGGATTTTGGTAGTAGATGCCATAGCCAAATGTAAAAGTAGCCTGGTCTGTGATCACGTGAGAAAAGCCAAGCCGCGGGCTCAGTAAATAACTCCATTCTGTGTCCACTAAAATCGAGTCCGGCTTCCTCGGGTCCTGCCACATTTTATCATTGGAATTGGAAGCGTCAAAACGGATGCCTGCATTGATTACCATCCAGGGATATTCTACTTTATCCTGCAAATATCCACTCATCTCCTTGGGAAAACGCTTATAGTTTTCAGTATAAGGTGTTGCCAGCCAGGGAAGCTGCACTTCATTAAAGCGGATTATATGTTCGCGATAGCTGATACCCGTCTGTATCTGGTGATGCCGGCTAAATTGAGAAGTAATGTCAAACCTCGCCTCTTTGCTCCGGCTATATGTTTCATGAAAATACCGGTCAGCGCCGCTGTAAAGGAATTCATACATATACGATATATAATATAGGGAATCCGGATTGGCCAAATATGCATTATAAAGCTCTTCATCCAGCGGCAAAAAGCCATAACTCGGGTACTGTTCTGCAGTTAGCCATTCTGTCAGCTCATCGCCGTAACGCCAAAGCGTATCATTATTAATAACCGCAAAAGTCAGGGGGTCTCCAGGCACATAGATCAGATTGCCATTATTATCATAAACATTGTTTTGAAAAGCAGGAATATCATCAGGATCCCTAAAATTGCTGTTTTGTTTCATCTCCAGCCAGTCGGGATAACCATCGTTATCGGTATCATAATTCCGAACACCCATAGTCATCTTCTGAGTGAAATCTGCATAATTGATGGTATAATAGGTTTTTGAGCCCAATTGGTGGCGCCATTCTATAGAATAGCGTTCAGCAGACTGTTGAACTTCATTTTTTCCCAAATCATAAAACAGATAGGCCGGATCAAAAACCTTGTATTCATTGCCAACAGACCAGTATGATGCACTCAGACGAATTTTGGGTGAAAGTTCCAGACCCGCCTTAGTAAACCAATCGTGGTGATTATTAAATCCAAAACCACGCCAGCCGGCAACCGTATCGAGAACGTGAACATTGTTTGCCCGATTGATATCATTATTTAAATCATTCGCTTGATACACAATATCATCAAATTTAAGCACAGAATAGGCTTGTTTTGTGTTATGGAAGCTGGTGTACCAGCGTAGCCGCTTATTAAATAGCGGGCCGCCAATACCACCGGCCATTTTATCATAATCACGCAATTGGTCCTGTTTTTGGCTGAAATCACCAAAATTTGAACGTTCCCAGCGAAAAGAACCTTCATATCGGTCACTGCCCGTCCGGGTAATTGTATTAATCATACCGGACATCGCATCGCCATATTCAGCATTAAAAAAACCGGTCTGAAAGTTCACATCACGTACTGCGTACTGATTAAGGTGACGACCCACACCACGACCGCCATAGATAGGATTTTCAATATAAAGTCCATCTATCATAAAGCCCGTTTCATTGGCCCGACCACCGCGAACGTGTATCTGTTCGATGCCACGGTCTTCAAAGCCGGGGATGCCAAGCTCGGCAGTTTTAACCTGAATTACACCAGACTGCAGAGTATAAACCTCACTCAGGTCACGCACCGGCATATTAATAATCTGCTCTGATTCCATCACCACCTTCTTGCCGGTGATATCTTTTTCCACCATGGGACGCTCAGCGGTGACTGTTACTGTTTCACCTTGATAGGCTTCTACATTCATCCGCACATCTATATTGGTGCTTTGGTCCATAATTACCCGAACATTGTCAACCACCACTTCACCATAGCCAATCATCGAATAGCGAATTTTATAGACGCCAAGGGGAATATTGATAATCGTATAATAGCCTGTCTCATCGGTGATGCCACCCATTGAAGTGCCGTCAAGTATAATATTGACAGCAATCAGCGGATCGCCGCTTTTTGCATCCGTCACGGTGCCTCTGATTGAACCAACCGTAGCCCCAAGCACCGCTGATGCTATTATAGTCGTTAATAGAGCTGCAATTTTAAGAATTCTGATCATACGCATACCCTCAAATGAGAGTGTCCGGCCACAGTGATCCCGTAACCGGACACGTTATCCAATTAGTCAGTTAATCGAGGTCATTGCCTATTTCATCAAGACCATTTTCTGCGTCAGGTTTACAGAGGCGCCGCTCAACTGATAAAAGTAAACGCCGCTTGACAGTTTTGAGCCATCGAACTGCACCGTGTGACTCCCTGCTTCTGCCACGCCATCAGCCAATGTAGCCACAAGCTGACCGGCTATGTTATACACTTTCAATGTGAGCATTTCGCTCGTGGGAACGGTATAATTTATCGTTGTCACCGGATTGAAGGGGTTTGGATAATTCTGCTCAAGAGTGTAGTTGTTAGGCATTCTCTCTTCTACAGAAACCGGGTTAATGCTGGGGTCCCATTCCGCATTCATAAAATAGACCCACATCATATGATCTTCCCATACTTCAACTGGATTGATTGTCTCGATCTCAGATGGCACCTGATAAGCCAGATAAACTCTGTCGTCAAATGCATCGGGATCAAGGTGAACGCCTACTTCCATAAAATCTGGCGTTTGGGTCACATTGATAGGGGTTTCCCAATTGGCGCCGGCATCATTGGAGCGGTGCAGCAATATATCATAATTCATATACACAGTCGTGTCGCCGCCGCTGATAACAGAATCCACTACGGCCACACTATGGGCTGCATAAATAATATTGCCATCGGTGACAGACGTAGCCATTACAGGAGCAAAACTCTGCCATGACCGATC
>DSDE01000296.1 GCA_011049095.1 Fidelibacterota bacterium | reverse complement strand
GGTTTGTCATAGACGGGTAAAAGCTGTTTGGAAACCACCTTGGTGATGGGGTGAAGACGGGTGCCTGCCCCGCCTGCCAGAATAATGCCTTTCATATATTGCTCCTTTTATTAATATTTAGAATTGAGAAAGCGGTACATCAAGGCTAAAAAAAAGCCCTTGATTTATCACTTTCCCATCAGAAATTTTTCTATTTTTCATACAGAAAAAATATAAAGGAATATTGGGGATTCTCCAATGAATAAAGAAGCGACCATCAAAGCGGTATCGGGAATGGAAAAGAGAAAGTTTAAGGCAAATTTTGTTGATTGTCGGGAATTAATATATTTGGATGTGAATCGGGACTTGGCTATTTAAGCTTATCACTCCAAAGTATTCCCTTGACATATAAAAATGAATGCTTTATTCTTAGTGTTAAATGAGAAGTAAAAAATCAGCAGAGAGGTGATGATGAAAAAGAGTTTAAAAGTATTACTCTGGACCCTGTTATTAGTCTTGGTCGTAAGCTGTCAGCCGGCAGCAGTGAAAGATGAGGGTCCAGTAAAAAAAGAGTCAGCGGCAGAGCTGCTCCCCTTTGACAAAAGTATCCGCACCGGTCAGTTTGAAAATGGATTGAAATATTTTATCAAGGAGAATAAAAAGCCTGAAGCCCGGGCAGAGCTGCGTCTAGTTATCAATGCAGGCAGTATTCTCGAAGATGAAGATCAGCAGGGACTGGCGCATCTCGGGGAGCATATGGCCTTTAATGGAACCAAACATTTTCCCAAAAATGAGCTGGTCAACTATCTGGAAAAGATGGGCACCCGCTTTGGCGCCGACCTGAATGCCTATACCAGTTTCGATGAGGTAGTTTACAAGCTGCAAGTGCCCACTGATTCCATCGATATTTTCCGCAATGGTTTTCAGGTTTTGGAAGATTGGGCTCACCTGGTTACCTATGATGATGAGGAGATTGATAAAGAGCGGCTAGTGGTTTTAGAAGAGCTGCGACTTGGCCGGGGACCAGATGCCAGGCTTCGGGACAAGCAGTTTCCCGTGATTTTTAAGGATTCCCAATACGCCAATCGCCTGCCAATTGGTTTGGCAGATGTGGTGGAAAATGCCCCATACCAGCGGCTTCGTGATTTTTATAAGGAGTGGTATCGCCCCAATCTCCAGGCTGTCATAGCAGTTGGCGATTTTAATGCTGATTCGGTTTATGCCCTGATTCAGAAGCATTTTGCTCACCTGAAAAACCCGGAAAAATACCGTGAACGCAGCTTTTTTGAAGTGCCGGACCACGATGAACCGCTATTTGCCATTGCCAGCGATCCTGAGCTTGATAATTCCTCGGTAGCCATCTATCACAAACATGCTGCCAGGCCTTTGCAGACCAAGGCAGACTATAAACGCAGCTTGATGGAGAGCCTCTTCAGCATCATGATTCGTCAGCGTTTTGATGAAATCAGCCGCCAGCCTGACGCTCCCTTTCTGATGGCCTATGGCGGAAAGGGAAGCTTTGTAAGGTCGGCAGATGTAGCTTATGTCAGCGCTTATGTGGCTGACAATGGCATTGAGAAGGGGTTGGATGCCCTCATCACCGAGCTGAAGCGGGTAAAGGAGTTTGGTTTTCTCGAGTCAGAGCTGGAGCGAAACAAGCAGACGATTTTAAGGCGCTATGAGCAGTCATTCCAGGAGCGGGACAAAACGGAATCCCGCCGCTATGCCTCAGAGCTGGTTCGACATTTTCTCAGCGGCGAGGCGGTGGGCGGCATCGAATATGAGTATGAACTGACCAAAGAACTCCTGCCCCAGATTGCTTTGGAAGAGCTTAATGATATGGTTGAGGAGCTTTTTAGAGAAAAAAATCAGGTCATCGTGGTAAGCACACCAGAAAAAGATGGTGTGGAAAAGCCGACAGAAACTGATTTGGCTGCGGTGATTCAAAAAGCTGTGGAAAAACCGCTCGCTGCCTATAGTGAAGCTGCCACGGATGAGCCGCTGGTGCCCAATCTCGCCCCAGCCGGCTTCATCGTCGAGACGAAAGAATATGCCAGCATCGGCGTGGAAGAGTGGCTTCTCAGCAACGGTGTGAAAATTCTTTACAAGCAGACAGATTTCAAAAACGACCAGGTGCTTTTTCGTAGTTTCAGTCCCGGCGGCTATTCGCTTGCTGATGATACTGTCATAAATTCGGCCCGTATGGCGTCAGGATTTATCAGCAACAGCGGTGCAGGGAGCTATGATCATATCTCGCTGCAAAAAAAGCTGGCAGGCAAAATTGTCAAGGCTGATCCCTATATCAGTGAGCTCTATGAGGGAATCAACGGCTCATTTAGCCCCAGTGATGCAGAGCTGGCTTTTGAGCTGATTTTTGCTAGAATGACTCTGCCCCGCCGCGATGAAGCAGCCTACGAAGCACAGAAAGCCCGCTACCTTGGCTGGCTCCAAAATAAAGATGCTAAACCGGAAAATGTCTATGAGGATTCCATATCAGTTATTCTCAATAATTATTCGCCGCGGCGTCAGCCCATCTCATTGGAAATGCTGGAGACTATCAGCCTGGATGAGATGTACGCGTTTTACAAGGAGCGTTTCGCCGATGCATCTGATTTTACCTTTATTTTTGTGGGAAATATTGAAGCCTCAGCCTTGAAAGAGCTGGCTTGCAGCTATCTGGGCGCGTTGCCTTCTGAAAAGCGGGATGAAATGTGGCGGGACGAGGGAATTCGCACACCAGATGGCATTGTGAAAAAGACCGTTCGCCGGGGAATCGAATCCAAAGGTTATAATCGCATTATTTTTGAATCGCCTCTGGAATGGGACCGACTGGAGAGATACAATTATCAGGCAATGGTGAAAGTGCTGCAGATTCGCCTGCGAGAGGTTCTGCGGGAGGATATGGGCGGTACTTATGGCGTCGGGGTTTCTGGCAGAATCAGCCGCTACCCGGAAGCTAAAGCCCAGCTTACGGTGCGTTTTGGAACCAACCCGGACCGCATTCCAGAAATGACGGAAGCCGTTTTCGTCCGTATTGATTCACTACAAAACTACGGATTTTCTGATGTTTACATTCAGAAAGTGCTGGAGACGGAAAAACGGACTTTTGAGACAGAGTTAAAGGAGAATAGTTACTGGCTAAACACCTTAACGACGGCAGCCCAAAATGGAAACGATCTGGAGCTGGCCTTTGTGAAAGATGATTTATGGCAGCAGCTGGATATGGAGACGGTGAAGAAAAACGCATCAAAGTATATTGATATGAAGCGATTTATAGAAATTTCGCTCTATCCTAAACAATAATGTCACAGGGGGGAACATGAGAAAGAAAGTATTAAGTGGCTTCTTACTGCTTGTGTTGGCGCTTATTCTGGGGGGATGGTTTTTCCTCCATAATCTGCAAACACGGGCATTGCCAAAGCTGGATGGTGAAATGATGCTGGGCGGCCTGAATGATGCTGTTCAGGTCTATCGTGATGAGTATGGCGTGCCGGCAATCGAAGCCCAAAATGAAAGCGATTTGTATTATGCCACAGGCTATCTAATGGCCCAGGACCGGCTTTGGCAAATGGACTTGCTGCGGCGCGTAACACTTGGACGTCTTTCTGAAATTTTTGGCGAAGACTTGGTTCAGACAGACCTGCTGCTGCGGGCGCTGCAAATGAGTAAAAAAAGTGAAAAAATTCTGGCAGAATGCAGTGAGCATGGTGTGCTTGACGCTCTGAATGCTTTCACCGCTGGCGTCAATGACTGCATCACTGACCTGGGGAAAAAGCTCCCGCCGGAATTTGCTATTCTTGGCTATAAGCCTGAGCCTTGGAAAGTGGTCTATTCAGTGAATCTCATTGGCTATATGGCCTGGGACCTGACGATGCCATACTCATCTGAGACTATTCTACACAAGATCAGGCATAAGCTAGGTGATGAATATTTTCAGAGCCTGATACCAGACCTGGCAGCAGAAAAAACAATTGTCCATCCAGAACTATCGAAAATCGCTGTCGGAGCCTGGTCAGACCTTCTCCTGGAGCATTCAGATATTCTCGAAAAAATTGGCGCCCAGGTCTTTAGCGGCAGCAATAACTGGGCTGCCGGGCCGGAAAAAACCCAGTCGGGAAAGCCGCTTTTCTCAAATGATATGCACCTGGGATTTTCATCGCCGGGTATCTGGTATCCACTGCATCAATATTCTGCCGATGGCCTTCACGTCACCGGGCTGGTGCTGCCGGGACAACCCTTCGTCATCGCCGGCCACAATGAGCGCATCGCCTGGGGAATGACCAATGTTATGGTGGATGATATGGATTTTTACCTTGAGAAAACTGATCCGGCCAGACCAGACCATTACCTCTATATGGACCAATGGCTGCCGATGGAGATTCAGACTGAAACCATTGCTATCAAGGGGGGAGAGTCTGTTATCAAAAAAATCCGTCGCACTCACCACGGGCCTGTTATCAGCGAGTTTAAGAAAATGGGTGATGAGCTTATCACCATGCGCTGGCTGGGCTTTGATATGAGCAATGAGCTACGCTCAGTCTATCTGCTGAACCGCGCCCAAAACTGGGATGATTTCCGCCAGGCTGCCAGGTTTTTCATTGCTGTAAGCCAAAATATTGCCTATGCCGATATAGAAGGCAATATTGCTTTGCAGACCTGCGCCGGCGTGCCCCTTCGCAATAAAGGTGACGGACTGAATATTGTCCCTGGCTGGACCGACGAGTACGAAT
The DNA here is from genome assembly GCA_011049095.1 of Fidelibacterota bacterium. GTDB lineage: Bacteria > Fidelibacterota > Fidelibacteria > Fidelibacterales > DSDE01 > DSDE01. The sequence goes on along the minus strand of DSDE01000296.1, from coordinate 1,312 downwards.
GGAAAGGCGTCGTGCCTTTTGAAGAATTGCCTTATACCTTTAATCCGCCGTCACATACCGTATCTTCGGCAAATAACAAAACTGTAGGCGATGATTATCCCTATCATATCAGTTATTGGTATGCTAGCAATTACCGGATTGATAGGATCCGCCAGATGCTGAATGAGAAGGAGACCCTAAACAGCGGCGATTTTATGGCTATGCTCACCGACTTTAACAGTATGATGAAAAGCGAATATCTGCCGGGGATCCTTCTGATTCTCCATGAGCAAGTCGGTCAATTTAATAAAACAGAGGCAAAAGCCTTTGAGATATTGAAAAACTGGGATGGAAGCTGCACCATAGACAATGGCGGCGCCGCGATTTTTGAGCAGCTCTATGTTTCACTTGTAGAAAATCTACTGAAAGATGAGATGGGTGACAGCCTTTATATGGAATATGCTTCCAGCTCGTATCTGGCCCGCTGGGCGCTGCGCAATATCTGGAATGACAATGAAAACCCTTGGATAGACAATGTGCATAGCACAGACCATACTGAATCGCTGGATGAAATTGTGGCAAAAAGCTTTCAGGATGCTGTAGAAAAATTGAGCCAGCTTATGGGAAGCAAGCCAGAGACATGGGCCTGGGGAAAAATTCACACGCTGACACTGAAACATCCAATGGGTGATGTGCCCATCCTGGATAAATTCTTTGGATTGAATAGAGGGCCATTTGCAGCGCCAGGCAGTTTTCATACAGCGTCGCCCTTTGTCTATAAGCTCAGCCAACCTTATGATGTGGTGCATGGGCCGTCCCATCGCCATATTTATGACCTTTCTGACTGGGACAAGAGCTATGTCGTCATTCCAACTGGTGCATCGGGCATTCCAGCCAGTCCGTTTTATCTTAATCAGGCCGAGATCTATATGAATGGGCAGTATAGGCAGGACTTTTTTTCTATGGAAAAAGTGAGAGCCGCCGCAGAGTACCAATTGAGCTTTTTGCCAAAAAACTAGACAGAGCTAGAAAATGAAATTTCCCACACCTTTTTACCGTTGGCGTCCCCATCCTTGGCATGGCTTAGAGCTGGGACCCAATCCGCCTCACATACTTCACGCTTATATTGAAATTACACCATTCGATTTTGTGAAGTATGAAGTTGACAAAAGCACTGGCTATTTGAGGGTGGACCGTCCTCACCGCAGCTCTTCGTTGCCGCCGACGCTCTATGGCTTTATACCCAGAACCTATTGCGCAGACCGGGTTGGCGCGCTTTCACCAAAGGCAGAGCGAGGCGATGGAGACCCGCTGGATATCACCGTTATCAGCG
>DSDE01000134.1 GCA_011049095.1 Fidelibacterota bacterium | reverse complement strand
TACCAATTATTGCCTCATAGGACGAACTGCTGAAAAGGGTGAGGGAATGATTTATAAAGAGCCGCAGATGGTCAATCATAATGATACCAATTTTGATCCCAGGCTTTTAGATTACAGTCCAGCAATTCACGCGGGGACGCCGGATACGAGTGGCTTGGGGCTTTTACCCCAAGATATTGATGGAAATCCCCGTGTTTGGCGAGGCAGGGTTGACATAGGCGCTTTCGAAAATCAGAGCGCGCTGCACGGCATCATCAGTGAAGATGAGTCTTGGACTTGGCCGACAAACCCTCTTTATGGTGATTTAGAGATTGCTGATGGAGCAACACTTTCGATGGGGCCGGGCGTCAATCTGACGATTCATGGTCATCATCGTATTCAAGTGCATGGCCGGCTTCTGGCTCAGGGAAATAGCAGTTCTTATGTTAGTTTCACAATGTGGGATACAGCAGGCTTTAAAATTCCCGATACCGGGCTTGGCGGCTGGGATGGCATTCATTTTGACAATATCAGCGCATCCAATGACAGCAGCATTCTGGAATATGTCTATTTTGAATTTGCCAAAGCTTATGGTGATGAGCCTGATGGCGCGGCAATCTACGTGAATAATGCACCAAAACTGCGCATCGAAAATTGTCAGTTTTATCATAACTGGTCAATGTCTCAGGGCGGTGCAATGGCTCTGATTGGCTTTGATGGCATTTTGCGCAAGAATTATTTCAGCGAAAATACTGCCGGATATGGCGGTGCATTGGCCATCAACGCCAGCCAGGGACTGATTGTTGAGAATACCTTTTTTGCAAATAAGGCGATGATTGGCGGTGCAATAAATATTGGCGAAGGATCGACGTCAGCTTTCATCAACAACGATTTTCTAAATAATATTGCAACAACAAGTGGTGGAGCGCTCTATTTGGGCGGATCGGCTAACCCTGAGATTCTTAAAAATCATTTTTCGGAAAATAGTGCAGAGTCAAATGGTGGTGCGTTAAGCGCTGCAGGTAGTGCAAGCGGAATATTGGAGAATAATCTTTTTGTCAATAATAGTTCAAATCAGCTTGGCGGTGCATTGGTCTTTGCTGAAAACGCAAGCACTGCCATCACCAATAATACCATCGCCTATAACCATGCGAAAATGATTGGTGGTGGAATGGCTTTTAGTGAAAGCAGTCCCACACTCAACAGCAATATCATTTGGGGAAATAGCGCCGATACAGGTTCCAATCAAATCTATCTGGCTAACGATAGCGCTGACCCTAATTTTAAATATTCTGATATTGAAGGGGGTAAAGATGCCTTTGTTCTGGCAGCCGGGGCCTATTTTTCCGGAGATTATCGCTTCAATATTGACATCGACCCACTTTTTACAGATGCAGCGAACTCAGAGTTTACATTAATGGCTGGTTCACCGGCAATTGATGCAGGAGACCCGAGTCTTGATTACAGCAATGAGCCACTGCCCAATGGCGGTCGCATTAATATGGGCGCCTATGGCAATACAGAATTTGCAGCTCTCAGTCAGGGGAACCGTACCTGGTTCGTAGAAAAATCAGGCAACGACAGCAATGACGGCTATAGCTGGAGCACGCCATTTGCCAGTCTGGAGAAGGCCGTCAGCTCAGCCATTGATGGTGATGAAATCCTTATTGGCTATACAGAGGGGATAGCCTCCACGTATTATCATTCTTATGAGATGCCGATCAACAAATCATTGCGGATTAGCTCAGCCATAAAAGATCTGGAAGAAACATTTTATAGCGCTACCCCTTCGTCTGAATTTGTCCAATTCTCTGGTCTTGGTGTGCGGGGTTTTATGGTGATTGACGGCGCGATGATATCTGATCCGGTGGTAATCCAGGGCCTGAATATCAGCAATTGCAGCCTGGAAGGAAGTGATAATACTTACTATGGTGGTGCGATTCTCATTAAAAATACGGCACATGTAGATATTTTGAACTGCAAATTTGAATTTAATAAGGGCAAATTATCGGGAGTAAACAACGGTGGCGCTATTGCTGTCACATTTGGCAGTATGTTAAATCTGGAAAACTCTTTTTTCCAATATAACTACGCCATGCTCCAGGGTGAGAAAAGGAGCAATCAGAAATACAGTGATAAGGGTGTGGGTGCGGCGGTTTTTGTAATGAGTTCTGAAGCCAATATTTCTGATTGTACATTTAAAAATAATAAAGCTGCCTATTGGTCTGAGGGTTTTGGTGGCGCCATTGCTTACACCAGTGGTGCAAAGGGGCTGTTGGCTGATAATTATTTTGAATCCAACCGCGCAGGGGATGACTTTGGCTTTGGTGGCGCCATTTATTTAGAAAATGCAAATCCAATCATAAAAAATAATACCTTCTATCGAAACACTGGCGGCAATACAGGTGGCGGATATGGCGGTGTGATTGCGATAGATACAGGGTCTCTCGTACCGCTTATCCAAAATAATTTTTTTAATCTTAACTGGGCTGCAGCTTATGGCGGCACAAGTGGTTATGGCGGCGCTATATGGCTTAACAGTTGGTCTGAAACAGCTACTGATATTATTGGAAATGTCTTTCATGAAAATATTGCCTGCACCAATGATATTGACGAAGAAAACGGCTATGGTGGCGCCATTGCCGTTTTTAGCTCAGCAGCAAAAATTGCCCACAATACTTTTGATATTAACCAGAGCCGCAGCGCCAGCAGTGGAATAGAAGCCAGCCAAAATCGAGGCAGTGGCATCTATCTAAATTCAGACACCAGTTTAGAGATTCACCATAATATTTTTAGCAATCATTCCCATTCTTACGCAGATGGATTGGCAATCTATTCAGAATTCCCCGTGAATATTTCATACAATGGTTTTCACAATAACGCCTTTCCAGACTATAATATAAATATCAATTCAGGAAATGAGAATAGAGGAGACCCTCTTTATGAATCGCCGGACTCTCTGCTGAGTGGTTTTGAGCTTACTGATGCATCGCCATTCATAAATGCCGGGAATAAGTATGTGGATCTTAGTGACTACAATTTTGATGCCATTGGTCAGCCCAGGCTTTTTGGCGGCCGGATTGATCTGGGCGCGCTGGAAAATCAGTTTGTGAGCTACAGCTATCTGAGTGTAGTTCCCGATACACTGGATTTTGGGATGGCGCCTTACGGCAGTGTAAATGAAGACAGCATCACTATTTCAAATATTTCTAGTCAGGATACATTCATCACTGTTGCTAGCTCTTTTGGTCGGAATGATAATAACGCCTTTAAGGTGATGAATCCTCTTTTGGTCGGCGATACAATTTTTCCTATGAGTAATTATGTGATTCATATCCAATACCTTCCAAATGAAACTGACAGTCCAAATCCCTCTTTTGGAGAATATAACATCACCGGGCAACAGGATGAATATTTGCCGCTGCATTTACGTGGTGAAGGAGTTTCCCAGTATAATTATCCGGTGCTGAGCGGAGTAATTACAGAAAATGTAACTATTGCCACCGGCGATACGGTGATAATCCAAGGTGAGCTTACAATCACTTCAGAAGGCGCACTCAATATTAATGCCGGAGCTATAGTCTATATGGCGAAGCAGCAGTTGACCAAAAGTACGATTATGCCGAAAATTATCAGCTATGGTGTTATTAATATCACCGGTGAAGTCGATAATCAGGTAATTTTTACACCTTATGAAGGAACTGATTATTTGAATGGCATTGAGATACATAATCTAGAAAATCAGGCATTACGCCATTTTGTCATAGACTATGGCAGCGCTTCAGATAGCGACTATCCCACGAATCTGATAGAGGTTTATAATAGCGGTATTGTGACGCTGGAATATGTCGCGTTTTCCGGCAGCTCACTCTCCACTTTATATCCAAGGGGCATCTATCTCAATAACAGTAGTTTTAAAGCTTCTCATGTTACATTTGATATGAGCGCTCTGCGGAGTATGGCTATCTATTCTGACGGCGCTTCAGGTGAAATTGAGCATTGTGATTTTCTCTATTCTGAGGGAAGCTCTGGATATGGAATGCTCTATGCGGTAGCCAGCGAGCTGAATATCCTCGATAACAATTTCTTCAGCAGCAATAAAAGCATGATGAATCGGGCTATTGAGCTGCGCAGCATGTCATTTGAAAAAGTAAATATCATAGGGAATAATTTCAATCAGCTTGATGGAATCGTTGTGCCTTCCGGAAATACTGGCGGCGATATCACAATAGAAGCTAATGAATTTAAAAATAACGGAACAGCTATACGGGCTGAGGCGGCAAATCTCTATGTTAGAAACAACTACTTTTTCCGCAATCTTGAATACCAGGCATTTCCTTATGCCAGCTATGATGAGTCTATGATTATTTTAGCCAATAGCGGCAGTACGGCTGTTAATTTTCACTTCTATAATAATACGGTATTTGGCAGCCGAAGCTCCTCGTATGCCATAGAAGTAAATGATTATACTGAGCTTGCAATTCCTTCTGTTAATTTGAAAAATAATATTATCTATAGCTGGGATCAGTTTCCACTGAATATGATCAATGGCAACTGGGATGTGAGTTACAGCAACATTGAACATAATAGTTTGAGTACAGATGGTATGCTCGACACAGATCCAAGGCTGGCTGACAGCACCTATATGGACCTGCATTTAACGCTGGAATCGCCCTGTATCAATGCCGGCACACCAGATACCAGTGCTTTGGGGCTTCCTCCTGTTGATTATTGGGGAAATCCCCGTGTGCAAAATTCTCGTATAGATATGGGTGCACACGAATTGTATCGCGATATGCCGCCCAGTGCCGGTACGATTATTCCAGGACCAGAGTGGAGCAGCAGCCAAATCGCCTTTTCCTGGAACGGGTTCAGTGATGATGAAGGCATCGAATATTTTGAAATCTCTGTAGGCAGTCTGGATGATCCTGAAGCTTTTGTCGGCTACCATCTCGTAGCGCCTGAACAAAGCTCTGTCATCATCGATACACTGATTTTAAATCACAACACAGCCTATTATCCTTATGTGGCGGCTATCGACAGCAGTGGCCAGTATTCTGAAAGGGTGCGGGGAGACAGCACTAAAGCTGACTTAGCTGCGCCTCTTGCCGGACAGGTTTTTGATGGTCTGGAAGGTGAGCTGGACTGGACAAATGACAGTAGTATTATCTCCGCACGATGGACCGGTTTTTCTGATTCAGAATCGGGCGTTGCTGGTTATTTTGTTTCTATTGGTACGACCCCGGGCGGTGAAAACTTGATTTATAACTGGTTTTATTTAGAAGGCGACACCAGTTTCATAATCTCAAACGTAGAGATTTCTCATGGCACAACTTATTATGTGAATGTCTATGCCACAGATTCTGTCAATAATAATTCTGAAGTCGTCAGCAGCGATGGCGTGCGGGTTGATAAGGAGAATCCGGTCATTGAGAATCTCTGGATTGGGGAAAGTGCTGAGCCGATGATTTTCACGGGACAAACAGACACCCTAAAAGTACAATGGACTGCCAGCGACGCAAAAATTCTTTCAATGTTTGAATTAGCTTTAGGCTATCAGGCTGGCGGCAACGAGCTTACAGGCTGGATAACAGTTGAAAATATTGATACTTATACATTTTATGACTTGAATCTGGAAACGGGGATGCCAATATGGGCTACCTTAAAAGCTTATGATATAGCAGGTAATTTCAGCGACTGGCTCGTTTCTGCAGATTCGGTAATAGCCGATACCTTAGCTCCCATCGGCTATGCAGTCTGGGATGGACCGGCAGATTCATTAAGCGGCGATTTATTCTACAGCAATCAGACAGATAGCGTCCATTTTCGATGGGAATATTTCACTGATGATCTTTCAGGGATCAGCCATTATGAGGCCAGGTTGCGGCTTCAGGATGGTACGCATTTAACGGATTGGCAGAGCATAATCGATACCAATCATGCTGCTTTTGGCGGGCTCTCACTGCAAAATGACGACTATATCATTGGACAGGTGAAAGCGGTTGATCTAGCGGGAAATCTTTCACAAGTTTATGAATCAAATGGTTTTAGAATTGATTTAATAG
>DSDE01000433.1 GCA_011049095.1 Fidelibacterota bacterium | reverse complement strand
CTATTAGTTATCATACGTCGTTCTTCATCTTTTTTACCTAAGAAGGGATGGAGCATACCCACTCCGAAATCGAAACCTTCCAAAAAGAAAAAACCAATAAAGAGCACCGCGATGAGCCCAAACCATAAATATTCAAAAAACATGATTTTTCCCTCCTACGCTTTCGTTGATGCGATACTAAAATCGCTCTTTTTTGCATATTTTTGCAGGAGATAGACATCTACCACCATCAGGAAGCCATAAAGCAGTGTGAAGACCAACAGACTGATGACAATTTCTCCGGTGCTGACGGCAATCGATGCGGCATCTTCAATCTTCATCAGGCCAAAGACGATCCACGGTGCGCGGCCGACTTCGGTGAGAATCCAGCCGAAGCTGTTGGCGATATAGGGCAGCGCGATGCTCCAGAGCAAAATTCTCATCAGCAGATTTTTGTTTTCATATTTCTTTTTCCACACGAGAAATATTCCAAAGATTGCCAGGAGGGCCATAAAGGTTCCAGCGCCAACCATAAGGCGAAAACTCCAGAAAGTAATCCATATCGGCGGTGCATAGTCTCCGGGCCCATATTTTTTCTCATATTCAGCCTGGATATCATTGATTCCCCGAACCTCTTTTGAAAAGCTGTTCCAGGCTAAAAAGCTAAGCATACCCGGGATTTCAATACTGAATTTATTTTGACGATTTTTTTGGTCAATAACAGAAAAGAGCGAAAGTCCAGCGCCTTCTTCTGTTTCCCAGAGTGCTTCAGCCGCCGCCATTTTCATCGGCTGCGATTTTACCATATGCTGACCTTGTGCATGGCCGACACCGATACTGAAAATAATGCCCACCAGCGCGAAAAGCATTCCCACTTTGAAAGATTCATGAAAGGCTTCATGTACCTTTTTCTCTTTTAGAAAATGCCAGGCGGTCACACCCAGCACAAAGAAGCCGGCAGTGGTCACAGCGCTGAAAAAGACGTGGCTGAACTGATACCAGACGTGGGGATTCTGCAGCAGCGCGAAAAAGCTGGTCATCTCAGCCCTGCCTGTCACTTCATTCAACACATAGCCCATCGGTTCTTGCATAAAGCTATTGGCAATGAGAATCCACAATGCGGACAGATTGGAACCGATGGCCACCAGCCAGATGGTGGTCAGGTGTCCTTTTTTACTCAGCTTATCCCAGCCGAAAATCCACACTCCGAGAAATGTGGATTCGAGAAAGAAAGCCAGCAGTGCTTCTACTGCCAGCGGGGCGCCGAAAATATCGCCCACAAAACGTGAATACTCTGACCAGTTGAGCCCAAACTGAAATTCCATCACGATACCGGTGACCACGCCCATCGCAAAGTTGATGAGAAACAGCTTGCCCCAAAATTTTGTCAGCTTTTTGTAGGTCTCATTACCAGTGCGGACATACATCGTCTCCATTACGGCGACAAAGATGACCAGACCCAGGGTCAGGGGCACAAAGAAAAAGTGGTACACGCTGGTGATGGCAAATTGCCAGCGAGCCAGAATGACTTCCATAAATTACCTCCTTTTTGGTTTGTATGTTTAAAGTCTCCACTATACATCTATTTTTATGGGAATGTTGCCGGCGTTGCCTTTGGGTACATTATTGGCAGCAATGCTGTCGGCTGTAAATGCAAAATCAGCGATCATTTTCTCCTTAAATGCATTGAAAAGCTGAGTCTCCTGGCTGATCCAGAAGCAGTGCACCTTGCAGAAGGCCGTGAGCTTACAGATCCCGGGCAGATGAATGCACTCGGCTACTGTGGAATTGAAGCCAGCAGCCTGCAAGACTTCCCAAAGTGAGAGCTTTTCAGGTGTTTTCGCAAGAAATACACCACCATTTCGGCCTTGTGTCGTGCTGACAATTCCGGCTTTTTTCAGGCGATGAATCATTTTGTTGGTAACAGCAGTTGTAAGCGCCAGACTGCGGCTGATTTCCGGTACGTTCTTTTGCCCTTGTGGAAAGTAGCCTGCCAGAAATGCGGCAATACGGATGGCGTAGTCATATTCACGCTTGATTAAGCTGTGCGTCTGCTACCCCCGCTTTTTAAACTATACTTCACGGGTTAAGTATAAGGATTTTTATGCTATTCTGTCAAATACTTTTTTATTTTTTTTAATACTGCCGAGACTTATATTTTACTGGAGGAAGAGAGAATGGATTTTAAATGGGATTCGAAATATTTGATAAATGTGAAGATGCTGGATCAGCAGCATCAGGAATTATTCAGACTCTTGAATAGATTGTATGAGTTGCCTAATAACATTGACTGTGAAAAGAAGCTGGCCGAGATTCTAAAAAATCTGTTAGATTATACCGTGCAGCATTTAAGTTTGGAAGAATCAATGATGCAGAAATATAGTTATCAAGGGTTTGAGCGGCATTTTGGAGAGCATCAGAAATTTCGACAGGAAATAAAGCAGCAGACTGCGCTAATTGATAGCAGAGAACTAAACATTTTTGATTTGATTGTATTTATACAAGATTGGCTCACTAGTCATATTCAATATTCCGACCATAAATTGGGATTATTTCTCAACGCAAAAGGTATCGACTGAGGACCGGTTTTTTTTCTGCTTTGAGAGTTATTGAGAATAGCTATGAGGAATTATTAATTTCCTGACAACCCAATGATGGTAAAAAGAATCAGCCCAAAATGATAAAAATGGAGAAAGCCTGATGAAGCGTTTTACAATATTGATGTTGGCAGTGGTTTCGATGTCGGTTTTAGCTACGGAAATAGCCTGGACCCGACTATTCTCAGCAGAATTTTTTTACACTTTTGCATTTTTGATTTTGTCTTTGGCGGTTTCTGGCTTAGGTCTGGGAGCGTTGGCGCTGCGGCTTTTCCCGGCTTTGAATCGTATGGAACGTCTGCCTGATTATTTTTTGGGGCTGCTTTTAGTCTATCTTTTGGTCCCGGTGGCAGTTTTTAAGATTGCGCCCGATTTTTCTCAGGTATTTGCTTCATTGAGCGCTTTTGGCGGGCTTGTGCTGCTTATTTTTCTGCTGGCCTTGCCCTATTTTATTGCAGGCATTATTCTGGCGATGCTATTCCGTTCCGATTCTCAGCGTATTAGCCGTCTCTATATGGGTGATCTTTTGGGTGCGGCTCTGGGTATTCCGCTTATGGTTTGGCTGATGAATTACATCGGCACGCCCAAAGCTGTTTTTCTACTGCCGATGCTATTAGTTTTCGTGATATTTTATTTGGGTAAATGGCATCACCGTGGAATGGCGCTGACCCTTTTGGCAGTTGGGATTATCCTTTCATTTAATGCTGCCGAGCTTCTCAAAATTAATCGACAGGAGCGGGCGCCTGTGATTTACGAGCATTGGGATGCTTTGGCAAAAATCAAAGTTTATCAGTATGGCGAAAATGATGAGGCGCGGGGTATAAATATCGACAATGCCGCCAATTCGCCGGTTTATAAACTAGAGGGCACACTGCCGCTTCCCGATTCGCTGCGGAGTTCTTATGGTATTGATGTGGGTTATCTGATTAAGCAGTTTGACGCCTGCAGTTTTCTTTCGTTGGGCAGTGGCGGTGGCAGCGATGTTTTTCAGGCTTTGGATTATGGCGCCTCAAAAGTCTATGCAGTGGAGGTGATTCCCCATATTAATGAGATGATGCTGGATGGCTTTTTAACCGAATATACCGGCCGGATTTATCATGATTCCCGTGTTGAAGTGATTACCGAGGATGCTCGGGCTTTTATCCGCCGCTATCCTGAGTCGTTTGATTTGATTTATGCCCTCAGCGCCAATAGTTTTGCAGCGTTGGCCAGCGGCAGTTTTGCTCTTTGTGAAAATTATCTTTTTACTACGGAGGCTTTTCGGGATTACTGGCGTGCTCTTTCACCGGAAGGTTTTATGATGATGGAACATCAATTTTATGTGCCGCGAATGGTTTCGATGCTCACCGAGGCGCTGAATGGGGAAGGCATAGCCCAGCCTGAAGAGCATTTTGCCGTATATGATCTGCCAAAAATGAGGCGGAAAATGATATTGCTATCAAAGGCTGAGCTTTCGCCAGAATTGATTGCCAATGCCTTTGCTCATCCTGAGCCTGAATCACAGTCTGTTTATTCGGTTTTATGGCCGCTGCAGGATAGCACGAGCAATATTATTGCTGATATCGTCACCCAGGGTTGGGAAGGGGCTCAACCTAATTCGCCTATTGAACTGTCACCCACTTATGATGACAGACCATTTACAGCTCAACTGGGGCGCTGGCAAAATCTCTCAGCGGCTTCTTTCAATAAAGTGCTGCCGTATGAATTTTTTGGTTTTCCCTTGGCTAAAGTGCTCATTGTAATCATTTTGGGAGTCAATCTGCTTATTGTTTTGCCCTTTACGCTGCTGCCTTTTAGCCGGAAAAATGAAGCCAAACTGGCTGCTCCCTCTTGGTTTTATTTCCTTTTAGTCGGCGTGGCTTTTATGATGGTGGAAATCGTTTTGATACAGCAATATACCCTGCTCATCGGTTCGGGAATCTATCCGCTCCTTACGGTTTTGATGGTGCTGCTACTGGGGAATGCCCTGGGCAGTCGGCTCTCGGAAAAAATCCCCGTCAGTGGCGCAGTGACCGGCATTATCAGTTGGATTATCATAAATAACCTGGCTTTTGATGCTTTGGTAAACAGTGCAGGCTTGATGGAGCAGAGCGGACGGATTATCATCGCGGCGGTTCTTATCTTTCCCCTGGGAATTGTCATGGGCGTGCCCTTTCCTAAAGGTGGGAAGCGGGCTGGAGATTTGGTGGACTGGGCTTTTGCCGTCAATGGCGTTGGCTCTGTCTCTGGTTCTGCTTTGGCTTTGCTTGCTGCTTTTCACTTTGGTTTCAGCGCCACTTATCTATTTGCCGGCATTCTCTATCTGACGGCTTTTATGTTCTACGGCCGAAGGAGCTGGGTGAAGGAATCTGTTGATTAGTGCCGGCCTTTTTTTGAGAATTTCCAAATAGAGAAATACAAAGAGCTGCGGAGCAGGAATATTCCGGATTCAATATCTATAGGGGACTTGCTGATTATGCGGACTGGGATTTTCTTATCGGTTTTATGAGCGAGAATAGCTTATTCAGAAACTGCTCTTTTTCAAGTCAAGCGGTCTTTCGCCTCTTTTTTCTCTTGAGAATGTGCAGCTTTGTCAATTTGCTGGTCTGCCTGTCTATAAAAATCTAATCCGAGCCGAGGTATTGTACCAATGTGAGCTTTTTAGATATTTCCCAGAGCATTTTGGCTATTCCCTGGTCTTTAGACAGCTTACTGGAGCCGCATTTTACCGGATAGCCTCGCCAGCCACCAAATGCATGGGGGCCAAAATAGTCGCCGCTTTGAGTATCGGTTTCTACGCAGGCTCGCAGTGTGGGCAGCGTGTCCTGCCAAAGCGGCATAGCGAGATAGTATTTAGCTTTATCCATCAGGCGATTATGCCGCATTAGCTCGGTGGCAGTCCAGCTGGGATGTGCTGCTAAGACAAGCAGGTTTTCGCTTTTTAAACGCCGCGCCATCTCAAAAGTAAAATAGAGGTTGGCCAGCTTGCTGTCGCCATAGGCTTTGGCGGCATTGTAGGGGCGCTGTTCACAATGGAGGTCGCTAAAGTCGAGATTTCCCCGATAGTGAGCCATTGAAGCGATATTGACGACGCGACTGCCGGAATTTTTGCGTAGTTTCGGCAGCAGCAGTCCAGTCAGGGCAAAATGTCCCAAGTGATTGACACCAAACTGCAGCTCAAAACCGTCTTTGGTCTTGCCATAAGGTGAAACCATCACGCCGGCATTATTTATCAATATATCAAGCTTTTCATAAACGCTGTCAATTCGTTGAGAAAATGCGCGCACAGCGGCCAGATCTGCTAAATCCAGCGCTTCTACCGAAATTTTAGCGGCATTATTTTCTTCAAGGATTTTTTGTTGGGCTGCTTCGCCTTTTTCCGGTCTGCGGACTGCGATAATTATCTCGGCGCCTTTTTTGGCTAAAACCCGGGCCGCTTTATAGCCGATGCCGCTATTGCTGCCTGTGATGATGATGTGTTTGCCACTCATATCT
>DSDE01000431.1 GCA_011049095.1 Fidelibacterota bacterium | reverse complement strand
CCATTCTGATGGGTGGATCAGCATGGCCAAAATTGATAAAGGCGCCAGAGCTGCACATCGCACCAAAGGTTCCCGTGCTCACCACATCCACTTTATCAAAAATCTCTTTGGGGGATGCGCTCTCAGCCATATTTGAAACCTCTTCGGCGGTGAGAACCACTGCTTTCCCTGCAGCAATTTTCTCATTAATTTCGGTAATTGTGCGAAATTTCATGATTCTACACCCTTTCTACTCCATTATTAATAAAACTATGATGGATGGCCCGCACAGCTTCTGTGCGGTCTTTTTGATCTACCAGAAAATAGGCCGCCACCGGCGATGCCCCCATACTAATAATCTGCACATTTATCCTTTTCTCATAAACTGCACCGAAAACCTTTGCCGCAAGGCCTGGCGTTTCCAGAATGCCTTCGCCAACGACAGCAATGAGTGCCACATCATCCTGAACTGTTATATTTTTCACCAGTTCTGGGGCGGCGCGGCGTGTCAAATCGGCGGCCAGCTCCAGATCATTGAGGCTTAACAAAATGTTTATAGATGTTTGTGCCGTAATCACTGATTTAATATTGATTCCCCGGCGATCTAGCTCTCGAGTAAGCATGGCTAAAATTCCAGGTTTGATACCCACACCTGGACCGGCCAATTGCAGTACGCCAAAATCATCGCTATAGGTCACACTTTTAATAATCGTGCTGTGGATTTCTCTTTTTTCGTGAACGATTGACGCCGCCTTCAAGCTGCCCCTAAATTTACGACTGTCAAAAATACGAATGGGAATGCTATCATCGAGCAAGGGTTCCATTGTTCGGGGATGGAGGATTTTCGCACCAAAGTAGGCCAGCTCCGCAGCTTCTGTATAGCTGATTTCCGGGATCTGCCTGACATTTCGCACCAGCTTTGGATCGGCGCTCATAAATCCATTCACATCCTTCCAGACATCAAGGCTCTCGGCCTGAATAATCCTAGCCAGCGCGGCTGCAGAATAATCACTGCCGCCTCGTCCAAAAAGATTTATTTTCCCCGCGGGAGATATGCCATAAAAACCAGGAATGACGGCAAAAGAATGCTTGGAAAGGGCCTTTCTCACTAACTGGCAGGAGGCTGAAAAATCCACTGTGGCGTTACCAAATTCCCCATCTGTAATCAATCCCAGCGTATCAGGAAGCAATTCTTCTGCCTCCAATCCTCGGGATTTCAATAATCCACTGAGAATTGCCGCGCTAAATTGTTCGCCATAGCTGAGAACTGTATCTTCAGCAAAACTGGGCGCATCTCCCATATAGTGCACACCAAGCAAATAGCGGGTCATTTGGCGAAGGCGAAAATCAATTTTTTCGAAGGCTTCGGCTCGCAAAATGGGGTCAGAGATGACGCTATTCACCAGCTCCTGCTTCATGTTTTTTAGAAAATCAGCGCCTGCCAAAATGGTTTGCTCATCGGTACGGCATTTCCAAAGCATCTCCTGCAGGAAATTGGTGACACCAAAAAATGCGCTGACGACAATAACAATCGGTTGCTGATAGGCTTCAATAATATCGCCAATATGGTGGAGATCAGCGGCGCTTTTCAGATTAGAGCCGCCAAACTTGGCGACAATTCGGGGCATTTGCTGAGTCATTTTTTTCCCTTTTGTGAAATATATAGCTCTGCATTG
Source organism: Fidelibacterota bacterium (assembly GCA_011049095.1). GTDB lineage: Bacteria > Fidelibacterota > Fidelibacteria > Fidelibacterales > DSDE01 > DSDE01. Next base: position 4,401 of record DSDE01000431.1, on the reverse strand, counting down.
TGGATTGCTGTGCCAGCGGCACCAAGAATTGTATTATGCAGCAAAAGTGTAAAACTGAAAGTGTGAGTATCGTGCTGACGTAGCCTGCCAACGTGAACGGCCATACCTTTCTCTACCATGCGGTGGAGGCGCGGCTGAGGATATTCAGCTTCAGTATGCCAGATAATAGGTCGTTTGGGCGTGCTTGGCAATAGGAGAATCTGCGGCTTTGAACGATAATCTTGCCAAGCTCTAATAATCTCTTCTCTATGGATCTCCTTTTGAAACGAGACCAAAACTGACTCAGTGTGGCCATCCAGAACATTCACCCGATTACACTGTGCAGATACTTCAATATTTGCTGACTCTATATTTTTACCATCAAAATCTCCAAGTATCTTTTTCGTTTCCTCCTCGATTTTTTCCTCTTCGCCGGAAATATAGGGAATAAGATTGTCGGCGATATCGAGACTGCTGAGCCCCGGGTAACCTGCTCCAGACAGCGCCTGCATCGTCACCACGTGAACACTCCTGAGGCCAAAGTTTTTCTGCAGGGGCTGCAGCGCTGTGACTAGACCGGCTGTGCTGCAGTTGGGGTTCGTAACTATTTTTCCTGAGTAGGGTTGTTTTTGAGCTACTGAGAGATGATCCGGATTCACCATCGGCATCAGCAGGGGCACATCGGGGCGCATTCGATGGTTTCTAGCATTTGATATGACCACACTGCCATTTTGAGCATAAAGCATTTCAATTTCTCCCGCCACAGAAGCGTCCAGCGCAGAAAAAAGCATTTGGGCAGGCAGCGGCTCTCCACTTTGATAAATCGGCAGATCAGCCACCGCTTCAGGAATTGACGCTGCCTGCAGCCAGTGCACCGCATCTTTATATCGCTTCCCGGCAGATCGGGGCGATGCCGATAGCGCTTTTATTTCAAACCAGGGATGATTCCCCAAAAGCATGATTAATATCTGCCCCACCATTCCGGTAGCGCCTAAAATTCCCACTTCTGTTTTTTTCATTGCATCAACTCCATCTTCACGCCAAAATTACTTATTTTTTATACTTTTGCAAATGGTGAACCACCGCGCTTTCCGGAGCTTCCAAAAAATTTATTCCTCCTCACCTGCATTATTTAAGCAAATAAGAATGTGGGCTTGGTAATTTTATAGAAATGACTTATTTTTTGAAGAATGTGTAAAGAAGGCTTAGTGATCAGAGACTAAATGGAGATTCAAGTAAACAGCACAAAAGGGTCCCTGTCATATCGACAGCTAATGCAGCACAGGATTCACGAAATACTTATTGTCAGCAGCCTCTATGATGCATTTAAGCTTGAAGAAGACGGCCGCCTCAGCGAAATGCTCATTTCTGAATATCAGGCATACAACCTCATAAATGTTCCGCGCATTACAAGGGTAAGCACAGCCGACCACGCCTTTCGAAAGATGGAACAAAAACATTATGACCTGGTCATCACAATGGCCCATATCATCGATGCCAATCCATTTGAATTTGGCCGCACAATCCATAAGCGCTTTGGAGATGTACCTATAGTTATGCTCACCGCCAATAAGCGGGAATATGAATGGGTGATGGCAAACTCTGAAAACACCGAGGGCATAGACCGCATTTTCTACTGGCTGGGAGACAGCTCAATTTTTCCAGCGCTGATCAAATATGTGGAAGATAAAAAAAATGCCTCGAGAGATATTCAAAAAGGTATGGTTAGGGCTATTATTGTTGTGGAAGACAGTCCATCTTTTTACTCAGTTTTCCTGCCTATCATTTATCGTATAATTATCGAATACACTGGAAAGCTCATCTCCCGAGAATATACAGATGACCTTAAGCTGCTGAGAATGTACAGTCGCCCTAAAATTCTCCTGGCCACCACCTATGAAGAGGCCGTGGATTATTATAGCCGCTATAAAAATAATTTGCTGGCGGTCATTTCTGATATTCGCTATCCCAAAGAGGGCAAAATTAATCCCCAATCTGGTGTGGAATTTCTCAAAACTGTGCTGCAAAATACGCCATCGGCGCCAATGCTGCTTTTAAGTATGGAAAAAGAAAACGCCCGCTACGCCCGAGCCGTCAACGCCTATTTCCTCGATAAAAATTCACCCGATTTAATTCACGAGCTGCGTCAGTTTGTCATTGACCATTGCGGGTTTGGTGATTTTGTCTTTCGCACGCCATCAAAAAAGGAAATTCTCAGGGTTCGAACCCTCCGCTCCCTGGAAACGGCTCTCTCAAAAGTACCCCTCCAAAGTATCAGCTATCACGCCAAGAGAGACCACTTCAGCAACTGGATGGCTGTCCGCGGCTATTTTGAGCTGGCCGACAAACTGAAGCCCCTCAATTATGATGACTTTACTGAGCCTGAAAATCTGCGGAAATTCTTAATCGAAGCCGTTAGTAATGTTCGCAAGCATCAGCTCCAGGACAAGGTGGTCATCTTCAATTCGGAAACCTATGACCCTGAGCTAAAATATTTGCGTATCGGCACCGGAACCCTTGGCGGCAAAGGTCGCGGCCTCGTTTTTCTCGTCAACTATCTCAGTCGCTTTGACCTTGAAAAGGCTTTCCCTGGCGTTAATATCAGCGTGCCACGTTTTGTTGTGCTGGGAACTCACGTCTATGACGACTTTATGGAAAGGAATAATCTCCCCTACCGGGCTTTAGAAACGGACAATGATAAGGAGATTGACCGCATTTTTATTGATGGTGAATTTGATAAAGCTTTCACTGGTGACATTATTGAATATCTCCGCCACAACAACAATCCTTTGGCTGTTCGCTCCAGCAGCCTGCTGGAAGATAGTTTTTTTGAGCCCTTTGCCGGCATCTACCGCACGCTTATGATTCCTAACCGCGATGAAAGCCTTGATGTTCGCGTGGGGCAATTGCTTAATGCCATCAAATTGGTTTATGCCTCTGTTTTTCAATCTGCCAGCCGCTCGTATATGGGCTCTACCGGCCATCGCCCGGAAGATGAAAAAATGGGTGTCATTATTCAACATCTAATCGGAAAAAGTTATGGCGATTACTTTTATCCTACCTTTAGCGGCGTCATGCAAAGCTACAATTACTATCCGCAAAAGAAACTGACTCGTGAAGGGGGGCTCGCAACAGTGGCATTGGGTTTGGGCCGCACCGTAGTTAGTGGTGAAAAAGCCCTGCGCTTTTCACCGCAGCACCCGAAAATCATTCCCCAGTTTTATGATACAAAATCCACTCTGCGCAACTCTCAGACACACTTTTATGCATTAAATCTCCATAATGACTCCGCGCTGCTATTAAAGGGCGAAGAGTGCAATCTTGACCGCCTGGAAGTAAATAAAGCGGATCAGAGCTGCGTTTTGGATATTGTTTCCAGCGTCTATAACGCCAATGACAACAGCTTTTCAGAATCAGACTGGGAAAAGGGCCCGCGAATTATCACCTTTGCCAATATTTTAAAATACAAAACATTTCCGCTTGCCCAACTGCTGCAAACAACAACCAAGATTATCAAGGATGGGATGGGTTCACAAGTCGAGATGGAATTTGCTGCAAATGTCTGCCTTAATGGTGAATACACCTCCGAATTTTACATTTTGCAGATACGACCTCAGGTTACTTACGACCGCAGCGCTCATATCAAACTGGCCAATGCCGCGAAAGAAAAGCTTGTCCTTTTTAGTGATATCACTCTGGGAAATGGTATCTGCCGCGGTGTGAAAGACATTATCTACGTTGATATAGAGACCTTTGATATTCTCAAAACAGAAGCCATCGTGCAAGAAATACGTAAACTTAATTCCCGCTTTTCTGAAGAGCGTCACTATTTGCTAATAGGGCCTGGGCGCTGGGGTACCGCTGACCCGATGCTGGGTGTTCCAGTAAACTGGAATGACATTTCATTCGTCCGCTCCATTGTGGAAGTGGGGCTGCCCGACCTCTACGTTGAACCCAGTTTTGGCAGCCACTTTTTTCAGAATATGACCTCTCTGGGAATCAGCTATTTCACAATTCCGCCGGCAAAAATTGAATCCAATATCGATTGGGGCTGGCTGCAAACACAAAAAGCAGAATATATAGGAGAATATATACGCCATATCCGCTGCGAAAAAGCTATCACAATCCAAGTAAACGGCACTAAGGGCGAAGGACTTATTTTAAAACCACTGCTGTCCTAAATAATATAGAAAGCTGATTATAACACTTTATTTAAAGTGTCTTGAAAACTGAGATTTGAGGATTCTCGGTTTAATCCCCCATACTTCATCTATCCTTTTCTTCTTAATTTGGCTTGATCCGTCAGGGGATGGACAGGTCCAAATTAAGCAACACTTCGACTCCGCTCAGTAACCGCACTTCGTCCGTCGACTGACGGATCAGTGACCGGGGCTGTCACAAATTCGGGGAAGATTCTGCCTG
>DSDE01000332.1 GCA_011049095.1 Fidelibacterota bacterium | reverse complement strand
GTGATGGATTCCACACTGCTGCTGCCAAATTATCAAATGCTTGCCGATACTTTTAGCACGGCTGTGGTTCAGCGTCCGGCTGTCTATCGGCTGGGTGTCCGTTTCATTCCCGAAAATATGCTCCGCACTGCCGTCTATGCCCAGGTGGATTTCACCGACTGGAGCGGCTATCAGATTGATTATGAGCATTCACAAATCAATGACTTCAAGCCGGGCTACACGCTGCAGACAACGGTCAGAGCCGGGATGGAGCACCTTTTTCATACCGGAATTCCCATGCGCCTGGGCCTGAGCTATATCAATCACCCGTCTGCAGCAACCCTCAACGAAAGCATTATCTCCTTTGGCAGCGGTTATCAATCCGATAAAATCAGTCTCGACGTCGGCGCCGCCATCAGCGAAAACAGCTACCGTTATAATGATCTTTTTCCGATCACCGGCGAAATTCGCGAAAATAAGGACACGGTGCGGCAAAGCAATATCCTCATCAATCTGTCGCTGCAATACCGCTGGTAAATAAAAATGATGAATCACAGAGAATAACGGAAGAAAATGTATATGATGCGTTTAAGACTTACTTTCTGCCGCAATGAATATAAGAGGAAATTATGAACCAATCTGGGAAATACCTGGCGCAGAGCCGCTTTTTCCTCAAGAATAAAGGCGTCCTGTTGGCGGCGCTGCTTCTTTTTCTTACGCCGCTGCTTTTGGCTAATGACAAATATCCGCCGGAGGACTTTCAAAAGGTGGTCATCCTTTTCACCAATGATATGCACGGCGGCATCGACCGGCAAGAAGCCCGCTTTATGAATCCCGATTTTCCGCCACGGCTGGGGGGCGGCGCCATTGTCACCCGCTACGCCAAAATGGTGCGGGCAGAAGCCGAAGCCAATGGCTGGGGCGTGATCATGATTGATGCCGGAGACTTTTTCCAGGGGACCCCGGTGGGAACTTTCACCAAAGGCGAGGCGGTCATTGATTTTATGAATCTGGCGGGTTATGATGCCATGGTGGCGGGAAATCACGACTTTGATCTGAGCTGGGAACTCCTTCGCGACCGGGCTGCCCAAGCCAAATTCCCCATACTCGGCGCCAATATCGTCAATTCCCAAAGCGGTGAGGTGGCTGATTTTCTTAAACCTTTTGTGATGAAAGAGATAGCCGGCATCAAATTCGGCATTTTGGGAATTTCCACCTCCGCCACACCGGGAATGAGTTTTCCCGATCACGTCGCCGGACTTACTTTTATTCCCGACATCAAAGCCACCAGGGAATGGGTGCCTAAAGTGAAGGCTGCCGGCGCCGATATTCTCATCCTTTCGACCCATAGCTGGACCCCTTACGACCGGCGTCAGGGCTATCTGGACCTTCTCAAAGACCTGCAAAAAGGGATTGACGAAAATAAAATCGGTCCCAATGCGCTGGAAATCGCCGCCCTCGTGCCCGGAATTGATCTGATGTTCACCGGCCACGTGCACAAAGGCTTCAATACACCTTACGAAGACCCGGTGAATCATACGCTGATTTTTCAGAATTATGCCAATGGCGGTAACCTGGGTCACGTAAATATTTACATCCACCGGGAGACAAAAACCCTGGCGGGCTACGATTTTGTGGTGGACGGCAGCGCCATTTTTACCCTTTTTGAAGATGAATTTTGGCTGGATGACGAAGCCGATGCCCTCATCCGCGCGTATAAGAAAAATGCGGAAAAAGGTTTTGACGAAATCATCGCCACTCTAGCTCAACCCCTTCGCCGGGCCGGCGATACCCAATCTCTTATGGGGAATATGATTGTGGACGCGATGAGGCATGCCGTTCAGAGTGATATTGCCATGTCCAATTTTGGCGGTGTCAGAAATGATCTGGAAGCCGGCCCTGTCACCGTGCAGGATGTCTTTCGAGTGCTCCCCTTTGGCAATAAAATCACCATTTTTCAGGTGAGTGGCGCCTTTATTTTAGAATTGATGGAAGACCGCGTCACCGGCAACAGCAGGGGAATGCTCCTCTCCGGCGCTGAAGTGACCATTGACAAGCGCAAAGCCAATCGGGAAAGGGTGACCATTCATAGCATTCAAGGAAAGCCTTTTGATCCGGAGAAAATCTATCATCTGGCCGTCAGTGATTATCTGGCAGAAGGCAACAGCGGATTTGGCAGGCTCACCGAAGTGGACCCCAATCACGTCATCTATACCGGCACCATGCTTCGTCAGGCTCTCATCGACTATATGAAAGCCGGCCTCATCAGCCAAACCAAAATTGACAAGCGTTGGACGGTCATTAAAGAATAAAGCTCATCCCTGGCCTTATCTCATATTCAGCGAACAATCTCTCGCCTTTTTTCCAGCATTGAAATTTCATCTTGCCTAACTTTTTCCAATTGCTCATTATTTCCATTCTCAAGGTTTTTCAGCAGCCCCGCTAGACTTTTAGCACCGTGAACTCTGGGAAGAAAGACATAATCTGCTCCTTCAGTGTACATTTTGAGCGCTCGCTCAATGCTTTCTGCCGTGACCATAATACGGGCTTGGGGACAGATTTCTTTCATCTGACGAATGATTTTCAGGTTGTCGGTGCCCACTAAAATCGTATCCGATATGCTTGATATAACCAGTTTCACATTCTCAATCCCGGCATGGTGCAAAGTATCGAGATGGCTGATATCACCATAAACTACACGGATTCCAATGCTTTGGAGTGAGGCTCGCACTTCAGGATTAAAATCAATGACGATAAGTTTTTCCCGCAGCGCCAGGCCATATTCCTGCTCAATATCAATAATTTCCTGGAGGAGAGAGCTTGCAGTGCGGTGAAATCCCAGCAGGGCAATCTCGCGGCGCTCATTTTCATTGCCTGTAGCACTGGTGAGACTTTTTTCTAAAAAACCAATTTTTCGCAATGCCGCCGCCAGCCCTTTTTGTATGGCATCATTGTATTTTATCATATACGTTGAGAGGATAGATGTGATAACAAAAACAAAAATGATGACAGAAAGTGTATTTTCACCAATATGGCCTGCCGCTGCGCCCAAAGTGGCGATTACCAGCGAAAATTCACTGATCTGCGCCAGGTTTATTGATGGCAGCAAGCTGATTCGCAAGCCGTTTTTAAGAGAATAGAGAATTGGGAAAATAGCCAAAAAGCGTGTCACAATGAGAAATGCCGAGACGATGCCAGCCGTTGCCAAAACCGATGGATTATCCATAGGATTGGGAATCTCCATACCCAGTGAGACAAAAAAGAGGGTGACGAAAAAATCGCGAATATTGACCACTTTCGCGATAACATCCAGATTATAGGGAAAGGTGGAGATGGCCACGCCGGCAATGAGGGCGCCCATTTCCAGCGAAAGCTCAAACCAGGCGGCAATGCCGCAGACCAGAAAACACCAGCCCAGTGATGAAATCAACACCAATTCCGGCACTTTGGAAACACTCTTGAAAAGGGGTGGCAAAATATAGCGACTCACCAGCAGACTCAGCCCCACTAATAAAAATCCCTTTCCGAAAGAGAGTAAAATCTGGAGAATTTCCGGATTGGCCAGATTTGGCTGAATGCCCAGAAGAATAATAGCCCAGATATCCTGAAAGACCAAAATGCCTAAAGTGATTCTGCCAGCCAGGCTATCCAGCTCAAATTTCCCATATAAGAGCTTAACTACAATAGCTGTGCTGCTCAGACTGATACAGGCGGCCAGATAGAGCAAATCATAGCTGCCGCTGCTAAATTTATAACCAAGGAGAAGGAAAAAGCCGATTCCCAGCGCCACTGTGATGGGAAACTGCAGAAAGCCGCTGATGATGAGCGCTTTACCTGATTCTTTCAGCTTTTTGACATCAATCTCCAGACCAATAAGGAAAAGGAGAAGAATCAGGCCGAAATGGCTGATAGTCTCAATATCATGAACATCTGCTACCAGACCCAGACCGATTCGCGGGCCAATAATGATACCGGCAGCGATATAGGCCAGAAGCAAAGGCTGCCGCAGAAGATGACCGATAAAAGCCATCACCGTAGCCGCAAGAATCGCAATGCCCACACTGCTCACAACACTGCCATCGCTGCCAATTAGAGCTGTGGCATTCAATAGCAAAGCAATCAAAATAATAGGCCAGACAATGGCCGCAGCCGGACGCTTAGTTGAAATCATTGAATATTCTCCTGTGGAAGGCTGTTTTAGAAACCAGGCACAGCGCCCCGAATTGGGTCTGCTGGTCCGGTCTGGTAAATATTATTAACATACATCGAATATATAGAATTCACGGCACAGGATTCCAATGAAAAATCGACAGATCAAATTTTTTGAGCGAGATGATGCCTGATGGATTCAATTGGCAATAAGACTTTTAAAATCGGCAGCGCCAGAAATCGACAATATCTCATTTTAGCAGCAAGATTTTCCTAGTCTTATATCGATGACCTGCTGTCATTTTCACAAAGTATAGTCCGGAAGGATGGCCTTCTCCATTCCAGATGAAAGAAAACTCGCCAGTGTTGACATTCTGGAGGGATTTTTTAAGGAGCTGTGTTCCATCCAGGGCGAAAATTCCTACAGTGACTCTTTCTCCAAGGGGAAAGCAGCCGTGGATGACCGTTTTGCCATTAAAGGGATTGGGATAATTCTGAATCAGCAGCATCTCCTGCGGCAGTTGTGGCGCGCTAGTGCCAAGATAATTGGCCAGCTCTCCGTCCATCCAGGCCAGACGGAGCTGAATCCAGCCTTTCATATAGTCAATTTCCTGAGCCCAGCTTTGACCGATAAAATAATTTGGCCAAACATAGGCGCCAATGACGGGCCAGCGCTGGAAATTTCTTTGCGAACTTTCATCCAAAAGCAAGGCAAATGAATCAATAACAGCGCTGATACTTGCAAAATGAAGTTCTGTCTGTCTCAGATCAAACCAGCGAGCCGCCACAGCTTCGAGAAAGACCGGGTCTTGCCGAATGCTCTTCCACCAAAAAGGCGCGCAAAAAGGATCGCCAGCCCGAAAATCGGCATTATTAAAAAAATAATCCAACTGAAAACCCTGCGTTTCCCAGCCTTTATAATAATTGGCGTTGGCAAAGGCCAGATTATAATCCCAGATTGGACCCATTGTCAAACGATCATCTTTGCTTGTTTTGTTTTTGTACATAAAAGCGCTGAGACGGAAAGCATCTACATTTTTACTGATTTCTCCCAGAATAAAAACATCTGCAAAACTTTGAAAATTCACCGAACTGTAGTAGCCGGACTCAGGATCATTCCAGCTATTGCTGCGCATCAGATTCTCAAAGCCGGTGATATAATTCTGAATGTAGTTCTTTTGTTCAGGCACTATGTCCGACGCTTTAGGAACGTGATATTGGTAGCTGGTTTTTTGCCAGGCGCCGGGATAGGGCGGATAAGCGGATTCCCAGCCATCATTGTCTTCTCCCGTCCATTTATCAATTTTCAGAATATAGCCGCCGGTGAGATCATCGCCACTGATTTCGTCGGGATTCAGCTTGGCAATATCTACCCGGTTTTTATCGCGCTTGATTTTCTCCATAAGAATGTAAACACCGTGGTAATCGCCATTGAGAATAAGCTCACAATAGCGGGTGCGACTGGCATACCAGCCCATTTTTCGGGATAGATGATAGGCTAAAGCGTTGCGCATAAGGGTTTTATCGCTATAGGGCGCGTGAAGAATCCAATCTTCCTCTTCCGGGAGTCCCAGCAGACTGACATCAATATCATTGCCGTCGGCATCCCAGGTTTCCACGCCAAATTGTTTTTTGGGAAACATTTGTGAGCTGCTTCCCCGCAGCTCGATGCCGATATAGCCATCATAATCATTGGGTGTATCAGTTAGATAATTCCGCTGATTGCCACCATTATCAATAATCTGCATTTCTGCTTGAATTTTGTAAGCATCTGGAATCGCCTGACCATTTGTATTAATTATGACAATAGGCAGATTGGAATCTGTGAAATTGACAGCCGCTGAAAGAAGCGAGCTGATGAAAAATACCGCCATCAGAATTGAGAAAGGCAGGCGGTGGTGAATCTTTACTTTTTTCATTTTAATCTTTCTAAATCAGGGAAAAAGGCC
>DSDE01000425.1 GCA_011049095.1 Fidelibacterota bacterium | reverse complement strand
TTCACCGGCAATGGGAAGCAAAAGGCAAAAACTTTCTCGATATGCACACCTGGGGCAAGGGGAGCTTCGGGAAATCCTGGACAAGCAGCGGCCAATTTGGCTACCGCAATCTGGAATACCATGTTCTGAGCTGGGTGCAAAACCGCAACCCCTATAGCGGCATTCCTATATTGCTGGCCGACAGCTCACAAGCAAATCTCACCCAGCACCGATTTTGGGGAAATTTTACCGCCAAGTACGAAGCAGACCATTCCTGGAATGGCTCATTTTCGCTGCGCTATGCTGTAGACAATGGCTACCGTGATGCTTTTCCCAGAGCGCAGAGCCGCCATACTGACGGACTGATTTCAGTGGCGCTGGCTTATCAGTTGTGGGCTTGCTATGAAATTTCAGCTTTTCAGTTTCAGGAGATGCTCATCAGCTCCCGCTACTCTTTAGACCAGGGCTTGACACCCACCTTTATCAAGATTCACGGCTTTGATTTCCCGGTGATTTTGCGAGGCAGCAGCAGTGAAGAGCGGCTTCACATTCATCAGGGCATTCAGCAAAAAGTCATTCTTGCGCCAATTAGATTTTTTTCAGCTAAGCTTTTTTATGAAACAGGAAACGGGACGGCCAATGATGGCGGCGCCTATAAAGCGCCCCAGGGGAGCTGGGAAAATCAACGCTATGGCGGAGGATTTACCCTGCAGATCGCCACCATACAGGCACAATTTCAAGCTGTTTCTGCCGTTTTAGAAAGCCATCATCCCGAGCTGGAGCTCACACCATGGCAACAAAAGGAACACGCCATCGGAGCGAATATTCAGGCTCAATTCTGGAAAGGAGCTGCTATATGGGCTGATGCAGGCTCTCAGGCGCTTCTTCAGCAGGACCTTTTTTCGGGCGTTCAGTTGTATAGTGAATCATTTCATTCCGCCGCCGGCCTTAATTTCCATATTCCCTTTTCGAAGAAATTCAGTTTAAAAATCAATACCGATGCCAGACAGCGGCAAATTTTAAAAAGCCATTTGGAAAGCAATCCCCTTTCTGGATGGTATTTTCAGGAAATCACCACTGCTGATGCTGTAATCGCCTTTGCTGACTTTCAAAGCTGGCGTATAGCACCAGAGCTGCACATTCTAAAAAATGATAAAATTTACACTTTCGGCATTCAATATCAAAAACTTCAGGCCAAAGAACTTGATTTGAGCAGGAAAACCCTGGCAATTCATCTGTCTGTCGGCATTGGAGAATAATTATGAGAGGCTTAAAATGAAAAAACCAATCCTTAAAACACTCTTGATTGCAGCGCTATTAACGGTTCTCAGTGGCTGCGAACCGGAACAATATATAAGGCCACGGGTGATTTTGGTGGCTGAACAGAGTGTGGCTGAATCCGGCGCTGAAGCTCTAGATAACTATATGCAGGTAATCCGTCGGGACGGGCTTATTCCCCAATTACTTAGCGCTGATTGGCAAAATCCTGAGCAAATCCGTGATACTCTGCTGGCCATCAAAAACAAATATCCCATGATGGAAGGCGTTGTACTCATCGGTCGGCTGCCAATTCCGATGATTCGCGGCGCTCAACATCTGGCCAGCGCCTTCAAAATGGACGAAGACCGATACCCTTTCCCGCGCTCCTCGGTGCCGTCTGACCGATTTTACGACGATCTTGACCTGAAATTTGATTTTTTAGAGCGAGACAGTCTCAATCCCCTTCTATTCTATTATCAGCTTCGACACAACTCGCCACAGCGCATTGAGAAAGATTTCTACAGTTCCCGCATCTTTCCTGACAGCAGCGATGCCGCCGGCACACGTCAGGTCATTGCTTTTCTTGAGAAAGTCGTTAAAATGCGACAGACAAAGCATATCGCAGATTCTGTCCTCACCTTTACCGGCCATGGCTACTGGAGCGAATCACTCAATGCCTGGTCGGATATGCAAATTCGTGACCTGGACCATTTTCCGGCTGCCAAAATTCCTGGCGGCGAGATAAAGCATCTCTTTTTTACTATGGATGATGAGATGAAAAGCCGCTTGACCAATGAACTGGCTCAGCCGAGGGATATGACCATCTTTCATACCCACGGCGGCGTAGAAGCACAATATCTCCTGGGCTTTCCTGTGGCAAACAATACTGCCCAAAACAAAGAAGCTATGCAATACTATTTCCGAAGCAAAGTACGCTCTGCCAAACGCTGGAAAAAAACACCTGAAGACCTAATACAAAATTTTATGAAGCAATATGACATACCGGAAACTTGGTTTGAAGGCGCCTTTGATCCAGAAATCATCAAAGCAGACTCTATCTATGCCGCAAACTTGGACATCTTCAGTGAAGACCTGGCAAAAATGCAACTAAAGTCACTTTTTGTGATGCACGACCAGTGCTTTAATGGCAATTTTACTAAAGAAAATTATGTAGTGAGCAAATATCTCTTCTCTACAGGGCGCACCATCGTAAGCGTGGCCAATAGCGTCAATGTAAAACAAGACATTTGGAGTATGGAAGCTATAGCTATGCTCAGCGCCGGAAAACGGTTTGGTCTATGGCATCAACGCATCCCTTATCTGGAAAATCATCTCTTTGGCGACCCCACTTTTGCTTTTGCAGCCTATGATAAAAATTGTGCCACCTGTCCAGATGCCGGACTGGTCAATCGAGAGCTGAACATTCTCCAAGGAATAAAAAATAGTGAAATAAACGACGATAAATTGCTGCAATATGTAAAAAATGACATCTCTCCGTTGGTTCGCCTGCAAGCTGGCTGTCAATTAGCCAATCTCCGCTCCGCTCTCTTTAATGAAGCCATAGCAGCGCTTTTAGGTGATCCGGATGAATTTAATAGGCGCATTGCTAGCCATTGGGCGGGACGAAGTGGCGACAGCACTTTTGTGGCTTCCCTGGCAAAAAGCATCTTTTTCGACCCATCAAAAAGGGTAGTTTACGCTGCCAAAGATGCGCTGGATCTCTTAGGTCACGAAAAGGCAATGGCAGCTCTCCAGGCAGTCTTTGAAACTTTGCCGCCATCCACGGCCAATGAGGCGCGGCTAAATCGGTATATTGGCAGCTATCAACGCACCGGTCAATGGCTGGAGAAAGAATTTTATCCTGCTCTCACCAGCGACACACTTTCACATAAAGAAGTGATGACCCAGATTCGCCGCCTGCGCAATTATCCTTTTGAAGCTGTTCGGGAGCCATTGCAAGCTTTTTGTGCCGACACAAGCCGGGACGAATCGCTGAGGGTAGCCGCTCTGGAAGCGCTGGCTTGGTTTCACCTTCACAAAGATGCCCGTCATCTGGCAAAATTTTGTCAAAATATTTCCGAAAATGACGCCGAGCCAGAAGCCATCCGATTTGAGGCCGAAAAATCTGCACGCCGCCTGCAAGTAGGCCCAAATCATCCGGTAACACCTTAATCTTTTCTTTTAGAATGTTCAAAACTGCGAATGAAAAAGACTTTTTTGGAAAAACTGGTATTCCTGACTAGATGTGAATTTAAAAAATGGAGAATAGATGAACCCTACGATACGTGATTACCATCCAAGTGATTTGCCTTTTATTTATGACGTTTGCCTGAAAACCGGAGACAGTGGTAAAGATGCTAGCAAGCTCTATCAGGACCCCTATCTAATAGGTCACTACTATGCGGCGCCCTATGCAGTTTTAGAGCCGGACCTCTGCTTTATTGCCTGCGTGGATCAAAAGCCGGTGGGCTATATTTTGGGCACAGAAAATACCGAGCAATTTGCCATTCGCTGCGAAAAAGAGTGGTTCCCGGTCCTGCGGCAGCGCTATCGCATACCTGCAGAAGATGATGAAAGTCTAGATGCCCGCATCATTCGCCTCTTTCATCAGGGTATTCTGGTGAAGCCAGAATTTTTAGAATATCCGGCACACCTGCACATTGACCTGCTGCCGGCTGCTCAAGGTCAGGGTTTTGGCCGCACCCTTATCCAAACCTTTGCCAATGCCCTCCGACAAAAAGATATACCTGCTTTCCATTTGGAAGTGGGAAAACGAAATCCCGGGGCCATCGCCTTTTACCAAAAAGTCGGGTTCAAACAAATCGCCGAATTCCCCTGGTCCATTGGCTTTGGGATGAAACTGTGACACAGCTTCAACAAACATATAGCGTCAGCGGCTGATTAATGTCGCTTTTATACCATTGTCAGTAATTTTTTATGAATACAAAGCCCTGAAATGAGGCATACTAGCCGCATTCCCAAAACGAAAGCTGGAAGCTTTCCTTACTTTATTCAGCATAACCAGATTCCCACATTATCTATCATGCGCTCAGCGATTTTTTCTTCCCAGGGGCGATCACTGCGGTCAAAAATGATAAGATGAAGGTCTTCAGCGCCGGCTTTTTGCCCATAGGCTTTCGTCTGATTTACACCTTCTTCGATGGTGCTTTCCAGACTTTTGCGCAAAATTTTTGTCTCGATAACGATACGCTGAACCGCTCCAAAGTATGCCTTCTCCGTTGTGGGCCATTCGATGAGCAAGTCAGTGCGACGCCGGCCTAAAGCATATTCCCGATGAATGCGTCCGCCACCATTGATGATCCGTTGGAGAAAGGCTTGCAGCAGAAGTTGTGGACCCGCTTCACGATAATCAAAACGCTGATCCCAGCTCTCTGCATTCATGCGGAAAAACTGCTGAAAAGCCCGAAGCAGCTTCGGCATATTCAAGCTTCCATCTGCCGCTACATACCAGCCTGTATCCTGATTGGCAATACCCACCTGTTTCGCCCAGGTCAATTCTCGGGGAATCGTCTCCATATAGATTCTATTGGCGATGCGCACCGAGGGTTTCTTTTGAATCAGACCCAAATCATAGACATAATCCAGATCAGCGCCTCGAAAGCTTGGCTCCTCTTCGCCGCTTAAAATGGCTGAGATAACCCGATGCACACGCTCTTCCTTCAGCTTGTCCACCAACTGATCCAGATGGGTTGCCCGGCTCTGGATGAGTTCTTCTCGCGCCTGCATATAATGCTCCACGGTGATTGGAATGCTGCGGTCACGAAGCGCTTTGATTCGCCAGGTCAGTTCGTAAGCCAAGGCATTCACCAGCCAGGGCTGACCTTCCGTATCTTCCCAAAGAAGGGGAAAAATTGCTTCTTGGAAACTTTGTCCCGTTGCTTCTGTATGCTGAAGCAGCAGTGTACGGCATTCTTCTGGACTGAAATTGCCCATTCGCAAGGATTCGGCCTTGATATTGAAGGCTGAGCCGCCGGTGATGATTTCCTGATTAGAGCTGTGAATGCGGTAATCCTGAATATCCCGTACACCGCAAAGTATCAGCGACTGGGGAAAGCTCTCGGGACGCTGGGCATAACCGGCACGAATCTGACGCAGCAGTGAAATCAGTGTATCACCCACCAGCGCGTCCACTTCATCCAGAAAAAGTATCGTAGGCTTGGAGGCTGCGGTCGTCCAATGTTGCAATAAAACCCGCAGCCTGTCATTCGATGAAACATCTCTTCCTGAAGAATAATACCATTTCCCAAGTTCAGTACCGGGAAGATAGGTATCAATATGGCTTGAAATTGAACTGCAGACAGCGTCCACACCCCGCTCAACATCATTTCTGGCAGTTTGTGCCCCTTCTATATTGGCGTAAGCACAGGCAAATTGCCCTTGGGCATTCAGTGCATGCATCATTGCCAGTAGCGTCGAGGTCTTGCCTGTCTGCCGCGGCGCATGCAGCAGAAAATATCGTTTCTGAGCGATAAGCTGAAGTATGTCTTCCCAGTTTATACGAGTTAAAGGATCAATATGATAATGGTCTGCTGGAATCGTTGGACCAGCGTTATTGAAAAACTTTTCCATCACCGCCTCGTTTCTCTTGAATTTTCATCTTGTTTTAAATATACGTCACTTTTATCCATAAAGCATAAAAAAAGCCTCAGAACAGTATAGGTTGGAAGACTTCGTTGCTATGCAAAAAATGCGATATCAAAGCCCGGCCCTAATTTATCATAAGCTGATTATTAATCAATGCGCCGTTTAATTGACCAATCTGACAGATTTGACAGATTTGCATGATCCGGCCATCCAGGTAAATCAGGAAATGCATCACCCCGAC
>DSDE01000152.1 GCA_011049095.1 Fidelibacterota bacterium | reverse complement strand
GTTATGAGCTGGAAAGTCTGGAAAACCCCAAAGGGAATACCGTCTTAGCGCCTAACTTTGTTAAAATCATACCGGCAAAAAAACCCTTGAACGTGACTCATTCTACGATTGTGAAAAGAATAGAAGGATCTCGCGGAACCATTCCCATTGAAATCCGCATAGCCGATCCATCAAAAGTGCGTAAAGACCAATACGAAATAAGCATTAAAGCAAGCAGCCAGGTGGGCTCTTTTGGACCTATGATTCGAGCGCCACAATACACTGTGGTAAATCTTAGCCGCGGTGATACTTTGGTTGTAAATGATCCCAATATTGACTACGAGGGCGGCAACCCACTGACAAGCTATCATGCTGTTTTTGATGGTCTGCAGGTGCTTTTTCAGAATATTTACAAGGCCAGACTCAAAGAAGCCTATTGGAATAATTCAGAGATGGAAGAAAATGCCACATATTCTGTAAGTACAAGTCAGAGCTATCCCACTGCCGATGATTACGCCATAGTGTTTGGAAATCCGGGCTCAGTTCTGGACAGCGCTTACTGGAATACGCCAATGCCAGCATCTATGGCAGCTGTTTCATTCAAAGGTGTCAAGCTAAATACCGGTGAAACGATGGATTTGCTTGTTCGCGAGCTTTCGGCTACCAGAAATGGTGAACTGGATCAAAAGGAAACGATCATTTTCCTTGAAAAGGGAATTCCTGGGGTAAATCCGGCGTTGCGGCAGCCTACCTGGGGCGTCACTTTTGACTGGGATACACTGGCGCCATATCCATTCAAAGCTGGAGATACACTTTTTCTCTATACTGACAAGCCGCTCCATGATGGTGATAAATTCACCTTTAATTCTTCCGAGCTGACTGATTTGCAAGAGATTAGCAAAGATGATATGAAAAAAATCAGGGTAGTTCCAAATCCTTATATTGTCACGGCATACTGGGAGCAGAATCAGTACCGTAAGCGGATACTTTTCACCAATCTTCCAGAGGAGTGCACAATAACAATTTTCAATCTGGTGGGTGAAAAGGTTAATACCTTGAATCATAAAAATGCTTTTGATGATTCCGAAGCGTGGGACCTAAGTACAACCAATCGGCAGGAGGTGGCTCCCGGCCTCTATGTTTTTGCCGTGGAAACGCCGCAGGGGAAAAAACATATCGGCAAATTTGCCATCATACGATGAAAGGAGGTAAACTATGAAACGAATTGCAAAACTCATCATTGCTCTGCCTCTGGTTCTTGGAACTTTGATGGCACAGGATATCAGCAAAGTAGCAACCACAGCCAGTCAGTTTCTCAAGCTGGAGCTTGGCGCCCGAGGCGCATCCCTTGGCGGAGCTTATGTGGCCGGTGTAGATGACATCTCGGCAATCCATTGGAATCCAGCCGGTATAGCCAATTTCCAAAGACCAGGCGCTTATGCATCATATCTGAATCTTTATGCCGGTATTCAGCATGGATTTATGGGAGCTGTATACCCGATGAGTCCCACTGATTTTTTTGGCCTAGGGCTTACTTATCTAAATTCAGGCGAGATGGAAGTCAATACCATCGACTTTCCGGAAGGCACCACCGAATTTTTCTCGGTTTCAAATGTGGCTATTTCTACAAGCTATGCCCGGAAAATGACTGACCGCCTTAATATTGGCGTCACAGTGAAATATGTTCGTGAGCAGATCTGGCGGGAAGTGGCTTCAACTTTTGGCTTTGACATTGGCTCGCAATTTAATACCGGCATCCTGGGCACTACACTTGGTATGGCCATTACCAATTTCAGCAGCGAAATGAAATTTGATGGTCCTGACCTGGATGTGAAAGTCGATATCAATCCCAATAATCAGGGGAATGTTGACAAAGAAGCCCGTCTTTACACTGAAAGCTGGCCTCTGCCCCTTGTTTTTAGAATGGGAATAAAGACGGACCTTGTAGGCGGATCAAATGAGATGATTAAATCCCAGCAGAATCGCATCACCCTCTTTATAGACGGTAACGATCCACTTGACCACGAGCTGCGCTTTAATTATGGTCTGGAATATGAGTGGAGACAAATTGCTGCCCTTCGCTTGGGCTATCACCATAATTATGACACGGCCAAGCTGACAGGCGGCGCCGGCGTGAAGTTTTCTGCCTCAGGCGTCGCGATGAAAATTGATTATAGTGTGGCTGATTTTGGTGTCCTTGACTTGGTTCAGCAGCTAAGCTTAGGCATGGATTTCTGAAATGTGACAGGGTTAACTGCATATTTACAAATAAAATGATAGCTTAATCGGGACAGAGTTCAATTCTGTCCCGATTTTCTAAGTGAGATAAAGGAGACAATATGAAAAAGTTGATTGGTTTGACCTTGCTGGCTTCATTGCTTTTTGGCGCCGGACTAGTAGAAGGATCATTAAAGCATTTTGGGAATGTGACATTGACAGGACTTGCTCCGGCTAATGGCGTACAAGCTGTACCGGCATCTAAAGCCAAAGGCGGAGACTATGCTTTGGCCTGTCAGACAGAAGATTTCAGCTATTTGCCCAATATGGATAATTATATTTATGGGCCTCCTGTGCAGCTTCCAAATGGACGGCGTGTGACGGCAGATTTTTTTATAAGGGGCTATTTCGATGATTTCGATACTTTTCCCGATGTGGATTATTGGGGCTGTGAAGTGAGCCCCGATGGCGGCGACACCTGGTATCCTGTCTCCAATCCTTATGGCGATCCCGATGGTAATAATTTCGTCTATATAGATGTGCCAGAGGATTGGTCCAGTTTCAATGCCAGCTATTCCATCCCCATTTCTTTAGATAATTACGCCGGTCAGACGATTCAATTGCGCTGGTATTTTCACAGTGATGAAGATGCGCCAATCGGAGAAGGTTTTTTTCTCGATGATATCAGCGTCACCGTAGATGGCAATCAGGTCTTTTTTGAAGACTTTGAAGACCAAGATACAAGCGGCTGGTATAGTGAAGATGCCACTGCCATTCCGGCTCAATGGCATGTGACAGAAACTGGCGCCTATGACGGAACCTCCTGGGCAATGAATGACCCTTCCATCGGGCAAAGCGGCGGCTATCTGGATGCCTGGTATCAGGTCCTTGATTCACCTCCAGTAAGAATTCCCGCCAGTGGCACAAACACGATCAGCTTTATGCATAATTTTAAAGTGGAAGACCCGGCAGGCGCCACTGCCCCATACACTGGATGGGACGGTATGAATGTCCGCATTTCCAATGATGGCGGCGAAAGCTGGACAGTGCTTACAGATGTCACACCGGCCTATAATGTGAGCAGTCTTTATAGTTTTGGCTATGAACACGGTGAAGGGCCCAATGTGCCTGGCTGGGGCGGCAGCAGCGATGGCTGGGTGCCGGTGACATTCACTTTGCCAGAAGTTTATAATGGCCAGGAGCTGATAATCAGATGGGCCTTTGCTTCAGACCCGGGCTACAATAGCACCAACGACCCTACATTATTCGGCTGGATTATTGACAATATTGACATTGCCGGCGTGCTGACAAATAGCGGAACAGCAGAAGAGGGCTGGCTGGCACAAAATCTGGTGCCCATTGGCGGCGATCTCTGGCATCTTAAATATGTGGCTGAGCTGCCAATGCCCTATGGGCTCACAGCCGAAGCTGGCGATGGTGAAGTGGCGTTGAGCTGGGAATCACCCGTGACTGGAAGCGATACATTGTTGCAGTATGATGACAGCGGCTGGCGGATTTATGTCAATGACATGCAAGCTTATGCCGTCATTTTTGATGTGACAGAAGATAATTCCATTCTCAAAGAGGCTAAAGTTTTTCTCTATGGAGAAAGTGGCTTCAGTGGCACTTTTGATGTCTCTGTTTATGCTGTAGATGCTGAGATGAATATTGGAGAAATTCTCTATACAATTGAAGACCTGACACCCAATGCCAGTGGATTTCAAAGCAGTGTCAAGCTGCTGGATAGTCAGCTTCGCTTTGATGCCGGTGATAAATTTGCATTGGCCGTTTCCGGTTTTGCCACAAGCAATCAGGGCATCCTTTTGGAGAAAGATACCGTAACCACACCGGCAGACGGACGCTCTTTTTGTGGTGGGCCATCATGGACTCCCATTGGTGAAGCTTATACAGGAGCCGGTGACTTAGGGATCAGAGCTGAGCTGATTCAGCAAGGAGATGGGCTGGCTCCGGTTCATTTTAATCTCTATCGCCGCCTTTCAACTCAAAGCTATAGCGCCCCCTATGTTTCGGAAATTACAGGCACAAGCTATCGAGATACCGAAGTAAGTAACGGTGTCAGCTATTATTACACGGTTACCGCTTTTTATAATGAATATGGTGAAAGTCAGAAAGCCCAGGAAGTGATGGGCAAGCCGGAATCGCAAACAGTTTTTGTAGTTAGCTATGACGATTCCACAGCCGAGACAGGTTTTAATCTTGGACAAGATGGCCAGTCTGCCGTCCGCTTTTCTTTGCCAGAATATCCCGCCGCGCTGAAAAAAGTGAGATTCTGGTCTAATGGCAATGCCATGGCTCTGGTAAAGTTTTATATTTGGGCAGACGATAATGGGCAACCCGGCGATTATCTTACCTTGGCAGTGGTCAATGCCCAGCCCGGCTGGAATGAAAGAGATTTCTCCTCAGCTAATATCGTTTTAGAAAGTGGTGACATCTGGATTGGTTTTATTGAAATGAGCGCCACTCAGCCGATAGGTCTGGATACTGACAGCGATCAGGGACGATCCTATTGGTATGATCCGGCACTTGAAAGCTGGGACCTCCTCAGTAATGTGGGTTTCATCGGAAATATTATGATTCATGCCTATTTTGATTCTAATGTCATCTCCAGTGCAAGCGACTCGCCGATTTTACCCGGGGAAATCACCCTCTTGCCAAATTTTCCCAATCCTTTTAATCCTGTAACTCAGATCCGCTTTGCACTCCCCTCAGCCGGAAATGCGGAACTCGTGGTTTATAACCTTAGAGGAGAAACCGTGGGCACACTCATTAATGGTTGGATGCCCGCCGGCTGGCATAATGTCTCTTTTGAAGGCAGTGCATTGCCCAGCGGTATCTACATCTATCGCCTCAAGTCGGAATCGGCTGGAGCCAGCGGCAAGATGATTCTCCTTAAATAAAAAAGGTGTTTTTTAATGAAGCGAAGATATTTTATCTCAGTTCTATCCATCCTGTTAAGCACTGTGGCTCTTTTTGCAGGTGCACCTCGGGAAGATTACTATAGTGACCGGCTCCTTATTTGCCTGAAGCAAGAGCATGATGCACTGACTGAAGCACAGATAAAGAGCAAATCTACAGGTATTTTGCAGCTCGATGAGCTCTTGAGAGTTTACAGTGTAAAATCTCTTGAAAATTGGCTGCCTGCCGCTGACGAAAATGATTTTGATGGAGAAATTTCTCTCAACCGTATCTATCGTATTTGGATTGATGAAACAAAAAGCGATCTCCAGGCCGCAGTATCAGCTTTTTCGGAAGCTGAAGCCCTCCTTTATGCCGAACGCGAGCCCATTCTTCGTGTAGCCTCTTACACGCCCAATGACCCGAAGCTGGCTCAGCAATGGTACATACCACAGGTAAGAGCTCCTCAGGCCTGGGGACTCTGGAATGTGGATGATGGCGAAATTCCCGGCAGTAAGCAGATTGTCGTTGGCGTTGTTGATACGGGAATTGATTATCTCCACCAAGACCTCATCAACAATATCTGGATAAACCAGGGTGAAATTCCCGAAGATATTTTTGCTGATGTGGATGCCGACAATGACGGTTTTGTCACGGCTGCCGAAATACAGAGTTATATTACGGTAGATTACAATGGCGACGGCTCCGTGAATATACAGGATGCTATTTATGGCGACTCTCCCTTTATGAATGGCACCGATGATGATGGAAATGGCTATATTGATGACCTCTTGGGCTGGGATGCTTCCGGAGCTTCAGGAACACCGGACAATGATCCCATGGGTGCGCTTTCCGGACCGGCACCACTTGATTATCGAATGCACGGAACCCATGTGGCGGGTATTGCCGGCGCCACGGCCGATAATGGCATAGGCATTGCCGGCATCGGCTTTAATGTTTCCCTAATGGCGGTGAAATGCCTGAAAGATAATGATCCGCAAGGT
>DSDE01000114.1 GCA_011049095.1 Fidelibacterota bacterium | reverse complement strand
TAGAATCAAGGTTGCCAGCACAATAAAAACCGGCCAGGTAAAATTGATAACCTGTGCCATCTGAGCAGGCAGCAGATCATAAGCCACAAATAATATTTGATAATAGAGAAAGGGATTGAGAAAACCCAGCAGTATGTAAAGTCCCCATTCTCTATGACTTAAGGTGCGCAAATCTTTTCGCGAAGGATGAAAAGCCAGAAAAATTGACAAAGCGATAAAGCTAATTACAGTGGAAATTAGGACCAGCGTTTGAGGGTTTTGATAGCGCAGCGCCAGTTTGAAAGCTGTTGCCACCGATGCCCAAAAGAAAATAACCACAACGGCGTAACTAAGTCCTCTGTCCCAAAATCTGTTCATCAAGTGAAGATACAACAGCCCAAAGCAATTCAAAATAAAAATATCAAAGCAGCGCAAAAATTCACTGCCCGGCAAATCGATCTTCCAGATAGCTTCTTTTTGACTTTAGAAAGAATATACAAGCTAAGGAGGGCTTTTTTCTGATAAAAAAGGGTCGTAATTTATGAACGTGCAAAGCAAATTAATTCTGCAGATATTGTTGATGACCTCTATTGTATCTTTCACTAATATAGCAGGTAAAGCGGCAGTCAATGAAATTGGCCCATTTGCCATCGTCTATTTTCGGTGGCTCATCGCGTGGTTCACTTTGTGGCTCATTCTCAAATATCGGGGAAAAAGTATTTCCCTTCCCAAATCTGACTGGCCACTGCTCATTGGATTGATGCTCTGCGGTGTCTTGCTCAATCAGCTATTTTTTATGACCGGGCTGAAATTTACTGTACCCAGCCACCCATCCCTTTTTTATGCCACCACTTCTATCTGGGTTTTGCTTATTGGCACCCTGACTCGTTCTGGCGATGGCTTCAACCAGCGGATGATTCTGGCAGCTATTCTTTCTGTAGGCGGCGTAGCGCTGGTCTTGGGCAAATATCTTTTCCAATGGCAGGCTGATATGCTGAAAGGCGACGCTATTCTCTTTTTGGCTGTGCTTATGTGGGCCAGCTATACCGCTTTTGGAAAAAAGGCGGTGCAGAAATATGGCGCTCTTGAAAGCACATTTATCTTTCTGACAATCGCCAGCCTGCTCTACACGCCTGTTGGAATATGGCGCCTGAGCATGCTCCCCTGGGATGCCATTTCACTCAAAGCCTGGAGCGGCGTTTTATATATGGGCATTTTTACCAGTGGAATAGGCTATATTCTCTACTACAATGTACTGCGTCATCTTCGCCCCAGCCAATTGGGAATTATGACTTCGCTGCAGCCACCGATGACTATCTTTTTCTCGGTCATTTTTGGCTATGAAAAAATTGAATGGAATCTTCTGGCAGGAACCGCTCTGGTTATTGGAGCTGTTTTTACCGCACAGAAGAGCAGCATTTCACAAAGCAAAATAAGGAGTACTTAATGGGCAGTGTAAAAGACCTGACAATTTTAAAAGCGCCAACCGACACAGAATGCGGCGAAGGTTATTTTACTTTTTCTGATCGCTACAGTGTGTTTGATTGGGGCGAAATGCCGGATCATATTCCCAATAAAGGGGTTGCACTGAATATGATGAGCGCTTTCAATTTTGTAAAACTGGCTGAAGCAGGGATTCCCAGCCATTTTTTGGGCAGCTCATTAACCGATTATGGCTCCGATGTGCTTTCAAATCTGATGAAAGTCCGCCTCACTAAAGTCATATCCCCTGAAAATGATTACCAAAATTACGACGGCTCTCAGCCCCACTATCTTATCCCATTAGAGATAATTTTTCGCAATGGCCTGCCAAAAGGCTCCTCGATTTTTAAAAAGCTGGAGCGGGCAAAAGGAGATGCGGAAAAAACAGAAAGCATTCTCAAAGAGCTGAGGCTGACGGATATCCCGAAGCCGGGAATGATGCTGCCGGAACCACGCTATGATTTCACGACCAAACTGGAGAGCAGCGACCGGCCACTGACTGAAGCGGAAGCCCGGCGCATCAGCGGCCTCAGTGATGAAGCCTTTGAAAAGCTCTTGAAACGGGCGGCAGAAGTCAATGCTTTTATCACCAGACAGGCTGAAGCTGCTGGGTTTAAACATTATGACGGCAAAATCGAAGCGATGTACGATCACGGCGAAATTGTGCTCCTTGATGTTTTAGGCACCTTTGACGAAAATCGCTTTCTATTTGAAGATGAGCAAATCAGCAAAGAAATTCTGCGTCAAGCCTACATTGCCTTGCAGCCAGAATTCGTCATAGCCACAGACGAAGCAAAAAAAGAAGCTGCTGAAAAAGGCCTAACAGAATGGAAAGCACTATGCAAAATTCAGCCTAAACCCCTGCCGGCGGAATTCATTTCACTGGTCAGCAATATCTATATGGCCGGCGCTAATCGCTATATCGGGAAAATGATTTTTCCTCAGGCTCCGCAATTGGAAAGTCTCATTCCCGAGCTGACTGCGCTAAAAGCCAGCCTGAAAAAATTGTAACGCTCTGATATGCCATTCCACAAAAGAGCATGTCACAAAAAGGAGAGATAATGGAAACGAAAATCCACAAGGTGATTATTGTCGGCTCCGGCCCTGCTGGCTTAACTGCGGCAGTTTACACGGCCAGAGCAGGTCTGGAGCCCCTTGTTTTTGAAGGGATGGAGCCAGGCGGACAGTTGACCACCACAACTGAAGTAGAGAACTATCCCGGATTTCCGGAAGGCATTCAGGGCCCTGAAATGATGGAACTTTTCCGCAAACAGGCCGAACGATTTGGCGCTAAATCGGAATTTAAGGTCGTTAATAAAGTTGATTTTGCTAAAAGACCGCTTAGCGTCTTTACAGATGATGGCAGGGAGCACCTGACACACAGCGTGATTATTGCCACCGGCGCATCAGCAAAATACCTCGGTCTGGAATCGGAAAACAAACTACGGGGATATGGTGTCAGCGCCTGCGCCACTTGCGATGGCTTCTTTTATAAAGGAAAAGATATTGTCGTCGTAGGCGGTGGCGATACTGCAATGGAAGAAGCGCTTTATCTTACACGTTTCGGCACGAAAGTGACAGTCGTCCATCGCCGGGATGAATTCCGCGCCTCCAAAATAATGGCAGAGCGGGTGATAAATCATCCCAAGATTGACATCAAATGGAACAGCACAGTAGAAGAAATTCTGGGTGAACAAAATCAAACTGGCGTTACAGGTGTAAGAATCCGAAATCTAAAAAGCAAATCTCTTGAAGAAATCCCATGCAGCGGATATTTTGTCGCAATCGGCCATAAACCTAACAGCGATCCCTTTAAAGGCTTTATTGATATGGATGAAAATGGCTATATCACCACAAAGCCAGACAGCAGCTATACAAATGTTGAAGGTGTTTTTGCCTGCGGTGATGTTAAAGACCATATCTACCGTCAGGCCATAACCGCTGCTGGCAGTGGCTGTCAGGCGGCCATTGATGCTGAGCGCTGGCTGGAAGCGCAAGACCTGTAAAGAGTTCCGTTTTTTCGCTAAATCCAAATACTTGACTTTACCTTGTGTTCAATCTGGTGTTTTTAGCAATACGCAGACTTTCCACCAAAGAAAAACGCCTTTCTAACGGTGAAGGCTTAGTAAAAAATAGTTTTCAATATTTCAGACTTGTGGGAGGCTCTCGTGAATTTTCACAGCTTTCCTTTGCTTAAGCCTATTGAAATCCGCTTAATTATTTCCAAAGGGCGCAAACACAAGCTTAGATAAGAAAACCCAGCGCTTTCTCCAACAAGTTTTCCCTATCGCTGTTTTCTTCGCATGGTTTTTACAAGGCTGTTATTGTCAAAAGCGCCGCGAATGGCTTCAAAGTCCAAATCTCTCACCGCTTCATCGCCATCTATCCCAAAACCGAAGCGGCTATTTTGATCAAATTCTTTCTCCGCATCTTTTAGAATCATATTGTTCAACTTGGCTCTATTGCTTTGCCAGTCTTTCAGGATGGCGCCCAGATCATCAGCAGAGATTTCAGCCCAGGGCTTATTTAATCTTTGAGAAATCAGCTCGGTGGTCAAGCTCCAGGCATTGGCCCCATAGCTTTCAAATAGTTCATCCAATCGATCTCTGATGAGTTCCAGGCGGTTCAATAAATCACTTATCCCATACCGCACCATCACTGATTTTACTGCCCTCCTATATGATAAAATCCTTTGCTATCACTTCTGCGCCTATCATTGTTGAAGCTGTTTTTTCACTGAGAATGCTGCCATTGAAGAGATAAGCTGCCCTGTTGATTCGGCATTCTGCTCCAATGATAAGATTCTATATAGCATTGCAGCGGTTGATTTTTGTGCTTTCACCTACGATACCCCGATCGAGAGCATATTGGGGTATTTTTTCCCAAAGAAGCAGACGCAGTTTTTTGCAGTTTAGCATCGTGTTGATACTTGATAAGCAGCTAAGCAAGCTGGGCATCCAGGTCTGCAAAAATCCTGGTCTCACGGCCACCTCCTTCGTTTAGGGTTTCTAAAACTGTTCCATAGCCAAAAGCCGCATGTTTACTTACACCGAAAAAATGAACCTGGTCGAGGACGACATTTTCCCCCAGATCGGTATTATCTGACATCACAGACAGCGCAATTCAGGCCAATGGAGCTATTGAAAATATGGACATTCCGCAGGCCTGTTTGATGATGATATCCATCAGCTTCAACATAATCTGAAGTCCAGCTCTCGAAATAGACATCCCCCAAAAAACTGGCCTGCAACACCTTGTCAGGTGAAAAACTATCACCGACCTAAATACCTTGCCAATCTCGGGCGAAACAATTTTGCTTCTCGAGCTGAGCAAGCTCCTCAGCCGTCAGAACTCATTTTTTTCGTGAAATCCTCACTGCAAAAAAATAGACAAAAAATAGTCTGGCAGCCAAACACAAAAAAGCTTATCAAGAGCGCACTTATTTAATCAGTTCATTGGCCTCAATATCTTTAAAATATTTGACAGTTCCCACTTTCAGCTCCATCGTTGCGTCGTCATCACAAACAATAATTCCTTTGGGATGAAGCTGCAGCGCTGAAACGGTCCACATATGATTGACGCTCTCTTCAACTACCATTTTCAGAGCGCGGGATTTGCTATAGCCCGTTACGATGATTAGCACTTCCCGGGCATCCATCACTGTTCCCACACCAACTGTGAGAGCAGTTTTAGGCACATTCTCCACATTACCCCCGAAAAAGCGGCTGTTGGCAATTTGGGTATCCATCGTCAAAGTCTTGATGCGGGTTCTTGAAGCTAATGAGCTTCCTGGCTCATTAAACGCGATATGTCCATCAGGCCCGATACCGCCTAAAAAGAGCTCGATACCGCCATAGGATTCAATCTTTGCCTCATAAGCCCTGCATTCGGCTTCCAGATTTGTTGCATTGCCATTGAGAATATTGACATTTTCCTTGGGGATGTTCACGTGGCGAAAAAGTTGATTCCACATAAAATAGTGATAACTTTCAGAATGATCTTCTGCTAAACCAACATATTCATCCATATTAAAGGTCACCACATTGGCAAAGCTTAAATCTCCGGCTTTATGAAATTTCACAAGCTCACGATAAATGCCAATGGGTGAGCTGCCGGTGGGCAAACCAATGACAAAAGGTTTTTCGGGGCTTGGGTTAAATTCTTTGATCCGTTTCGCTACATAGCGAGCTGTCCATATGCTGACAGCTTCATAATTAGGCTGAATGATAATTCTCATCTTCGGTCCTTTCTTGGTATTTAATCATAATTTTTGCATCGGCGGCAAAAGCGCCTTTTTCAAGAGAAATGAGCGGATTAATATCCAATTCGCTTAATTCAGGGAAATCAAGAGCCAACTGGGAGAGTGTACAGGTACTTTCGGCGATAGCTTCAATGAAAGTCGCATCATCAGCAATTTCATCGGCTTCCAGTTTTAAAACATTGGCAACAACTTGCTTTACCTTGTTTTGCAATTCTCCCTTGTCTGTAAATCTTCCTGATCGAATTAATTTTTTACAAAGACTGCCCCTAACACATTTCGGGCTATAACGCTTTTTATTCATTATTCTCATCGCGTTAAACTATTGTAAAAAGTAATACAATTCAAGAAAAATAATATTCACGAGAAAGAAAGTTTTGCTGGCTAACAAACGGGTTTGTCTATAATAT
>DSDE01000129.1 GCA_011049095.1 Fidelibacterota bacterium | reverse complement strand
TTCCCAAGGCTTCGATGGCGCTGACTGAGACATTTTCTACAGGGTCGTCCCATGCGGCTTTGCAAAGTCCTTCAACAGAGAGTTCACTGCCATTAAGGCCCAGAATATCAGCCGCAAATTTTCTCACATCTTCATTGCCGTCTTCTAATGCGCTAATCAGCTCTTTAACCGCGGCATCACCATAGCGAGTAAGAAGGGCTGCTGTAATATTGCGTACTTTTATGCGGGTGCTTCCCAATAACGGAACCAATTTGGCCGTGCTTAGCTCTGGAGGAACAGATCCCAGCACTTCCGAAGCGGCTTCCCGAACAGCCCGATGATCATCTTGCATTGCAGTAACCAGAAGGTCCACAATCTCTTCTGGCGGAAAATTTTCCAGGTCATAGACGGCCCACAGCCGCTCATCAGACTCTTCGCTTTTTAACCGCGATTTTATTTTCTGCAATTCTTCAAAATCGGTCATAGGTTCTCCTTTGCATTCAAATTTTTATATAAAAATGGCTTTCAGTATTCATACGCTCAAATCCCAGGGAGCGCATAAAACGCCCGCCTACAGACTCAAGATAAAAGCAGCCTCCAGGCAAAATCAAATTAGCCAGACGGCTGACAATATTTTTGCGGTACTCTTTTTCATAGTAGAGGAGCACATTGCTGAGGAAAAGTATGTGAAAAGGAATCGCTTTTCGGGCTTCGATAATGTTTTCATGCTTAAATGAGACGGTTTGAAGCATTGCCCGCCCCATTTGGAGCTTATTATCTTTGATGTGATAATGGTGCGCATAAGGCTCCAAAGCCGCTTGCTCAGCGGTGATGATACTGTACTCACCTTTTTTGGCAATCTGAATCTGTTGCTCATTAATATCAGAGCCTAAAACCGAAAGCTTGACGCCTGGGCGCTTCTTTTTGAGAAAGTCTGCGCTTGCCATAGCTATTGAATAGGGCTCCCGACCATCGCTGCAGCCGGCGCTCCAGATTTGCAGTGGTGAACGAAAAGATTTGCTGCCGGTTATGCTTGGCAATACACTCGTAAGCAAATCTCGAAAAAGGCTGCGATTGCGAAAAAATCCGGTGCGGATAACAACAATATTATCTTTAAAGAAATGCTGTAATTGGCTGTCTGGGCCTAATTCAGCTTCAAAAATGTGGCTTTTTTCATCGTTTAGCTTCATTTAAACAAGCTGCCCACCGGTTCCAGGACTAAATCTTCCTGGCTAATCTGATTAATGCGCTCTGCAATCTCTTTAAGTTGGACAATTTTTGCCATAGGTGCGTTTTTTATGGCGTTTTGCGGCATATCCTTAAACATTGCCGATTTTGGGTCTTGAATCCAGACTTCGCCGCCATTGAGAAAGACAGCTTTTACACCTTCGGCGCCGTCATTGAGCATACCGCTCATTATGGCAGTAAGAGTCTGTTTTTTAAAGCGGGAGGCAGTTATAGCCAGCGCTTTGTCAATATCAGGCCGAAAGCGGGGCTTGCCTATCACTTTATGAACCTGAAATGAGCTGGTGCGGGCGTGATAGCCGATTTCCAGATCGCCAGGAAGAAAATAGACGTGGCTTGCCAGGATAGATTCGCCGTCCCGAATTTGCTGGATTGCATGGCGGATGCCGCTGGCAGTTTCAAACTGGGTAGCAAAGGAAAAGCCGGGATTGTGGTGCATCGTGATAATAATGGGAATATGGGGAACCAAGAGATGCTTGAAAATTGTTCTGAGAGCTACATTACCGCCGGCAGAGCAGGCTAAGACAACGAGCCGGCCCCAGGAGATGTGATAACGGTTTCGTTTGATGTGGGTCAGCACTTTATCTAAAACAGGATCGCCATTTTGTTGGAAAATCTCCTGCCGCTTTGGCAGCCTTTTGCTTGCCAGAATAACATCACCAATTTGCATCAGCATCCCTTTATTACTGGAAAGGAGCGTATCTCGGATTTTGATTCGGGCAAATCCGGCCAGAAGGGGATCGCTGTGGCTGCTAAACATCTTATATTTTTACTCTTCTAAGTTTAAGCATAATGTGTTTCCCCTACATCGTCAGAGGGAATGAATATTTGGGCCAGGTCTAAAACGATTACCAATTGATCAACAGATATGGCAGATTCCCTTTTGCCGGGATCAACAACGCCCATTATATAGCGGCTGTCTATATTGCTAACCAGGGGCGGCGCCGGCTGGATTTCATATTTGCTGGTGGTGAGAATATCTGCAATGGCATCTACTAAAAAGCCGATGGCCTGCCCATCAATTGTTAGAACGATAATCCGGGAGTGCTTGCTAAGGATAGTTTCATCCAGATGAAGACGCTTGCGAAGGTCGGCCACTGGCGTGATAATGCCCCGTAGATTGATAACGCCGCTGATATAGTAGGCAACGTTTGGCACACGAGTGATCTCAATAAGCTTAACCACCTCCTGAACGCTGTCAATGGGGATGCCAAAGCGCTGTTCAGAGAGTTTGAAAGTAACCAACTTAATCTGCTCAAGGTTGTCTTCTTCTTTATCATCAGCGAAACGGTTTAGCTTCGCTTCTGTCTCTTTTGCTTTGCCTTGATTTTTTTCTGCCGGTGTATCTTGCAGTATAGGCTTTGATATTTTAAGAGGAGCTTCTTCAAAATCACCGTCATCTATGAGAATTTCTTGTCTTTGGGGAAAGCTGATTTCTGATTCGGGCTCATCAAAATCTGCATCATTTATGATAACAGTGGGCAAGACAGGCTCTGGGGGCGCTGCTTTAAGAGCTTCATCATCTTCGTTTCTTTTATCTGCCGCTTCCTGCTCTTTTTCAGCTTTTTTCTTTGCCAGCAGCTCTTTGATGCTGAGTCCCTTTGCTGCTTCAGCCGGTTTTTCAGCTTCCGTTTTTTTCTGTAGTTCCTCCGATGGCTTTACAGGCATCTCATTATTTTCAATTGCTGCAATAGTAAAATCATTTTCGGGAGCTTTTGCATCAGACCCCGTATTGTCCGCAGAATTGAGAATAGGATCAGGATCGTTCTCTTTTGGCGGCAGCTCAGGGTTTTTCTTTACCTGCTGCGTTTCGCTTTTTTGCTGGAGTTTTCGCAATTTCAGGATATCAACCACAATTATTTCCTCTTTTTTTCAGCTTTAAGATCGCTCAGATATAATATTCCTTTGCTGGCAGCTTCAACGGCGGCTGGCTGGATCTGAGCTTGGTCATCTTCCATTGCGGCCATCAGTGAGAGCGTGGCCAGATGGTTTATAGGCCGCGGATATCCGTTGGTGAGCGCGTAGATTTGCCGGGCTGCCTCTTGACTGAATAGCTTTTGCCCGTTATAGCCTGCTGTTTCCAGCCGGTGCTGCAAATAGACTTCTGTTTCGTCGGGATTCAGTGGTTCCAGCTTTGTGGTGAACCGGAATCTTTGTACTAGGGCTCGGTATGCCGGATGCCGTAGCCTTTTTTCCAGCTCTGGTTGTCCCAGAAGAATGATAGAGACCAGGTTTTGCTTATCAGTTTGAAAATTATTCAGTAAGCGGATTTCATCAAAAACTGCTTTGCTGGGAATACTCTGTGCCTCATCAATAATAATAACGGGAAAAATGTCTTTGAGGTAGAGCTCAGTCAATCCTTCGCCCAGCTCTTTCAAAACGTCTCGCTTGAAGAATTTTGGTTTAGCATCAAAGAGGAGACTGAAGATTTCTTTGAGAAAATTTCCAGGCGAAAGCTGGGGATTGATAAGCCAGGCAATCCGGTGTTTATCAGCATCGAGAGAGTCCACCAGATTTCGGCTGAGAAGGGTCTTGCCTGAGCCAACTTCCCCGATGACCAGCCCCATTTCTCGCTGCTCAATGGCATAGCTCATCCAGGCAATCGCCCGACTATAGCTTTTGCTTTCAAAAAGAAAGGCAGGGTCTGGTGTCGGTGAAAAAGGGTCTTCGCTGAAGCCGAAATAGCGGGCATAAATGCTTGGGGTTTTGCGCATATTTTTCCTTTTAGGCTTGATTGTTATGAGCTGATTTCAGGTGGCGGGTGAGCCAGCTCTGTGACCGAAAACTTTTTTCACAGTGTGGGCATTTATATGATTCACCAAGTAATTCTGCGCTGTTTTTTCCGGTGCTGTCTGTTTTTTCCGATTCTGTTTTAAGCCTTTCGAAATCGTCTAAACTTAAGTTACCGGCATCACCAACGACGTCTTCAAAATCGTAATTTTGGAAGAAAGTATCGGGAGAAATAAGCTTAATAAGACGCTCTTCATATCGGGCGATGGCGTCGAGATGATAGACTTTAAAACGTTTCAGCAGAGAAGGCATATCAGAAATCTGTTGAGCTTCGAGGGTGATGATGCGCCTTACCTCGTCTACGCGAATGCCTAAAAAGCCGGCGCTGGTTCGCAGCAAAATGATTCGGGTATCTTTGGTGAGCTCCAGCCGTGAAATCATCAGCCTTTTCTGTAGATTTAAAACAGGAATAACTGTGCCGCGCAGATGAATCACACCATCCAGGTCAGAATGGGCACCAGAGATAGGGGCAATATCACGGTATGGTAAAATTTCCTGGACATCACTGATTTCCATCGCGAAATCTTCTTGGTTGATTTGAAAATGAACATATTGTGTCATAAGGTTCGCTCCTTATTCGGAGATTTTAAAACGACCTATTAGTTCGTTTAACGAGAAAACGGCTTCATTGAGTTTTTCGGCCGACTTAGCCAGCCCCTGGGCTCCATTGGCCACTTCTTTGCTGACAGAGGAGACATTTTCCAAATTGCGAGAGATGGCGTCTGCGCCAGTGCTCTGTTCATTTGTGGCGTTGGCAATCTGCACAATAGCCTCCCAGACATTTTGTATTGCAGCGCTAATGGCGTTTAAGGCTTCACCGCTGAGGCCAGCCCGCTTTTCTCCTTCCTGTGACTGAATTGTAATCTGATGCATTGCCTCGACACTGGAGCGGATGTCATTCTGGATTTTCACTATTTTTCCGCTTATTTCCGCTGTGGCTTTTACGGTGCGCTCAGCCAGCTTGCGAACCTCATCGGCAACCACCGCAAAACCACGTCCAGCATCGCCGGCACGGGCCGCCTCGATGTTTGCATTCAGCGCCAGCAAATTGGTCTGGTCAGCAATATCATCAATAACCTGTATGACTTCGCCGATAGATTGGCTTTGTTCTTCAAGCTCGCTGATCTGCTGGGAAGCTTGTTCGACAATCTGAACAATTCCCCGGATGCTGCCCACCGTTTCCCTGACAGTGGCATTGCCTTGCTGGGCGCTTTCATCGGCGCTTTTGGCATTATCCTGAGTATCTCCGGCATTTTGGCTGGTTTCCATAATCATGGCGCTCATCTCTTCAATCGACGCGGCAATTTCACTGAGCTGTGACTGCTGCTCTTCAGCTCCTGCCGCCATCTCTTCTGATGCGGCAGCGATTTCATTGGTAACACTTGCCACACTTTGGGCGCTGCCCATAATCTGCTTTATAAGCTCTTCCATTTTTTCAAGAAAGCTGTTAAAAGTACGGCCTAAATAACCAATTTCGTCCTCGCTGATAATTTTGAGCCGTCGTGTGAGGTCACCTTCCCCGGAGGTGATATTTTCTAGGTGACGAGTGGTAACGACAATCGGTTTGAGTACAAACTGGCGAATAAAAATGATAGATAAGACAAAAGGGATAAGGATGAGTAGGATAGAGATAGAAATAGCGCTGTAGAGCAGTTTCCGGTTTTCGTTAAGGGCTTTATTAATGACAGAAAGTTCTTGGGCTATCAGATAGACACCCACCGTTTTTTTCTCAAAATCTTCAAGGGGTACATGGGTAAAAAAATAGTTTTCGGCAATAAAGTGTGGCTTGGCCAGCATCTCATTAAGGTTTATCCGGCTTACTAGTTCAATAAACACAGGGTTGTTTTTTGTATTTTCCACCAAAAAATTAGCCGCTGATTTTGATGAACTCATTTTGAGATCGCTTTCTTTCAGAAGCTTACGGTCTGATAAAGCCAGGAATTCCATACCTCTGCCCTGGAGTTTGCCGGCGATTTCATTAAAATCCTGGTATATCTCAAGAGAGCCTAAATAGTCATCCTGATCAAAAACGGGCACAATAGCCCGGTAAACCATACCGCCTCGGCCCACTTCCACCGCTTCAATGGGCTTTTGGTTTTGCCTGACCCAATGGATTGTATGGCGATAGCTGCTGAGATCATCGCCATAATCTGCCGGTTTCCAGGTGCGATACCAGCTATGGATTGTGGCGTCGTGGATGTGAACGCGTACATTATTAAAGC
>DSDE01000484.1 GCA_011049095.1 Fidelibacterota bacterium | reverse complement strand
TTGTTTTGGTGAAATGCCTTTTGATCCATTGAATACCATCATCACCGATGTGCAAATCACCGGCAATAAAAACCGCTTCCACATCCATAAGTGGCGGCTCAAAATCGCCAAACTCCAGGTGAATATCACTATATATAAGGCATCTCATACCGAGAATTTACAATAGATTTAAACAATTCCCAAACATACTGTCATTTAGCAGGCTGAGTATAAAAATGCCTGCCGAGATGCAGTTTTTTACCAATTATGGATGGTGGATTTTCAAAATCGGCTTAAGCCCTCGTGAATTTGCCGCAAAGCGCATGGCGATTTCTTCATAATAACATAGTCCGGTGTCTTTATCGTCACAGTAGTAAAGCTTAAGAATGGCCTCTTTGCCTGATAATTCCCCTTTGGAAATGGTCATACTTAGACCAGACAGCAAAATCTGGCGTTCTCCAAACTGAATTACACTCAACGCCTCCGGATTGAGCTTAGATCCTTTGGGCAAAGAGATTTCCAGCTCATATTCATCTTTTTCATTTAGAAATAGAGTGTGTCCTGCCCAAAGATCAAGTGTCTGCCATTGGCCATCGGCAAGAGCTGCCTTTAGAATGCGGTGATTATTTGTATCAGTGATATAGAGAAATTCACCATCTGAAGCCAGGCCTGAAGGTTCATTCAAAGTAAGATTGCCCCACTGCTTCACAATGCCGCTTTCCAGATCGAAAATCTTGATTTTGTCGTTGTAGGTATCGGCTATGTAGAGCTTATTATTATGATGAAGGACACCCAGCGCATGTTGCAGCCGCGCTTCAGGAAATTTACCATCTATGTCGCCAAATTCAAAAAGTCCCGTTCCTATCAGGGTTTTTACAGCTTGGGGTCCATCTGTCAGGGCGATTTTACGAATAGACGATGTCTCACTATCGGCCACATAGAGATATCCACCATCAAAGCTGAGGCCACTGGGCTGAGCCATCTGCGCCTGCTGCAGCCGGCCATCAACGATATTTTCGTAGCCGCTGCCGGCAAAGGGTTCGGCAAAATGATTACTGAGCCGCATGCGCCAGATCTGATGAAAACCGGCCATCGCAATATAGAGAAAATCGCCTGCACGGTAAAGGTCCCACGGCGAATTGATAGCCACATTCCGTCCGAAACCCGGCTGATTAAAGCCCTGTGCCTGACTGCCGGTGCCTAAAATCGTGAAGACCGCTTCTTTTTCCAGATCAATAAGCCGGATGAGATGGTTTTTAGTATCCGCCACGTAAATCAGGTTTTTATGGCGGAAAACGCCTTGGGGCTGATTGAATTGGGCATCCTCAAAGCGGCCATTCTTCGCCCCTTTCTCGCCGCTGCCGATAATATGAAGGATATTTCCGTCTAAATCAGCCACAATGATCTGATGTCGGTTGCTGTTGCTGATAATCAGCGTCTGAGATGCATCATCATAGAAGATTTTTCCCGGAAAGTGCAGCAAATGATTCGGCGCGCTTGCTTCGGCATAGACATAGGGCGTCTCATCTAAAATGCCTTTCTTTTTCCAATAAGGAATAGCCTGCTCCAGATAAGGCCTGAGCCGCCCATAAACCCCTTCTCCCGAATCTTGCCGTAAAATTTTGCCATCCGGCGCAATCAGCACTGTCGTGGGCCAGGCGCGGACAGCATAGCTTCGCCAGATTTTGAAATCGCGGTCATTCACAACGGGATGACGAATTTCATAGCGAGCAATGGCTTCGGCAATGTTCTGCGTTTCGCCTTCTGATACAAATTTTGCGGAATGGACACCAATCACCACCAGCTCATAGGGATACTCTTTCTCTAATTTCTCCAAATCCGGCAGTATGTGCATACAGTTGATACAGCAGTAAGTCCAAAAGTCCAGTAACACGAACTTTCCCCGCAGCTCTTTGAGGCTCAGTGGCGTCTTGCAATTCAGCCACTCGGCGTCGCGGCTGAATTCCGGCGCTCGCACCAGGCCTTCATAATTTTCTTTAGCCGCCAATCCAATATTCCAAATCATAATAAGTCCTAAAATAAGTTTTAAAAAATTTTTCATTTACGACATTATTAGTCTGAGTTGTTAAATTGTTCCAGGATGCAGAAATTTTTACAAGAATTTGAATGGCCAACAACAATTATGAGGAAACGCTAAGAAAAGTGCTTAATTTTTACTTATGATTTT
This sequence comes from Fidelibacterota bacterium, assembly GCA_011049095.1. Classification (GTDB taxonomy): domain Bacteria; phylum Fidelibacterota; class Fidelibacteria; order Fidelibacterales; family DSDE01; genus DSDE01. Next base: position 4,102 of record DSDE01000484.1, on the reverse strand, counting down.
GACCATTTTATTAGGGGAAAATTATCTGCATAGAGAATGAAGAATTTGAGCGCCAGATTAGCTATGGAAATGATGGCAATGAGATTATCCTGCAAAATGGAAGAAGGCGATTCTTGAAACGGATTCAATAAATTATTCCAAAAGCAAGTGGAGGAGATGAAATGAGTGTGAGTTTTATCGAGAGGCTCGTGAAAATAAATAGTCCCAGCGGCTATACTAAAGAGGTAATTGACTTTGTGGCGGAAACTGTGGCGCACATGGGTTATGAGTTGATTTTCTCAAACAAGGGAAGCCTGCTGGTCGCGACAGAAAAAGCGCCGGAGCGGCTTGTGGCCGCCCACGTGGATACACTTGGGGGAATGGTCAGCAGGGTGAAAAACGACGGCGCCCTGGAGCTGACCCAGATCGGCGGCTGGCCTCCCAATAGCTTTGAAGGTGAATACTGCAGCATTCTCACAGCGGAAGGAAAGCTTTACCGCGGCGCTTTTTTGCTAAATAATCCGGCGGCTCACGTCAATCACGACATCGCCAAAACCGAGCGTTCGATGGATAAAATGCATGTTCGCCTGGATGCCGTTACTTTCTCCCAGAAAGAGACAGAGGCCCTGGGCATCGGCATAGGTGATTTTGTCTTTTTTGATCCCCGTTTTGAGGTGACAGACACCGGCTTTGTGAAATCACGCTTTATGGATGACAAGGCCTGCGCCGGCATTTTGCTGGATATTCTGCTTAATCACGCTGAAGAAATTAAAAATCATTCGCTGGGGTTTTATTTTTCCACGTATGAAGAGGTTGGTCACGGCGGCAGATCCGGCATTCCCCAATCGGTGAAGGAGCTGCTGATTGCCGATATGGGCGTGGTGGGCGAAGGTGTCACCGGCAAAGAGACAGCCGTCAGCATCTGCGCCAAAGACAGCTCCGGACCTTATGATTATGCCTTTCGCCAAAAACTGACGAGCCTGGCCAAAGATAATCAGATTGCCTACACAGTGGATGTTTTTCCCTATTATGGCAGCGACGGCAGCGCAGCCCTCCGAGCCGGATATGACGTCCGTGTGGGACTCATCGGCCCCGGTGTCTCGGCTTCCCACGGTGTAGAAAGAACCCACAAAGAGGGCATCGAAGCCACCAAAAAGCTCATCCTGGCCTGGGTAAATGGATAGTTTCATACAAAAATAAAAAACGCTCACACAAGAGCACGAATGAAAATAAGGCACAAAAATTTGCCAAAAGACAAGAGAAAATGATTCAATCTGCAAATATAAACAAAAGCGCTTTCTTTTTATTTTTTGTAAAATTGTGCCTTTGTGTAAGCTTTTTAACTTATGCCCTCGTGTAAACTTTTTAAAAACAGATAGAGGAAAAATATGCAATTAGGATTTATCGGACTTAAGTATTCAGGAAAAAGCACGCTTTTCAGCCTGCTCACCGGAGATCATTACGAATCGCTGAGGTTGGGCGGCAATGAATATTTTCGCGGACAGGTGACGGTGCCGGACGGACGGATAAAGGCGCTCTCTGAGATTTTCAAACCGAAAAAGACAACTTATGCAAATTTTGAGTGCATTGATGTGGCGGGGCTGCCCGCCGGAAAGAAAAAAGATGCCTCCACCAAATATTTGGAAGCGGTGCGGCAAGTGGATGGCCTCGTGGCGGTGATTCAGGCCTTTGAGGGTTTTGATGATCAGGGCAATGCAGTAAAAATTGATCCCGTTGGCCATCTGGAGCAACTGGAGCAGGAGCTTATTTTTACCGATCTTTTGCTTTTAGAAAGCCGCTATGAAAAAGTTCTGCTGATGAAACAAAAAGGCTCGATTCAATTCAACAAGGCAGAATTTGAGACACTGGAGCGTTTCAAAGCGCAGCTTGAGGCGGAAAGAGCCTTACGAGAGTTGAATATCACTGACGAGGAACTCAAGCCCGTGCGAGGTTTTCAATTTCTCTCCCTCAAGCCATTTATGGCGGTCATCAATTGCGATGAAACCTATTATGCTAAAAAAGATCAACTCATCACCGATGTCAAAAGCGCTTTCCCCAAAATGGCTGTCTCGGCCGTTTCTGCTCAGATTGAGAAAGAAATCCAGGAGCTGGACGAAGACGAACGCAAGGAATTTATGGCAGATCTGGGCATTGCCGAGCCAGCCATAAACCAGGTGATCCAAACAGCTTATGAGGGGATGGGATTGATTTCCTTTTTTACAGTTGGCGAAGATGAGGTGCGGGCCTGGACCGTGGAAAAAAATTCTCCGGCACCCATCGCCGCAGGCAAGATTCACAGCGATCTGCAAGCCGGCTTTATCCGAGCTGAAGTGACGAAATATGAAGATTTTATAAGATTTCCCACGATGGCCGAGATGAAGGCCAGAGGGCTGATGAAAGTGGAAGGAAAAGAGTATCTGGTGCAGGATGGCGATATTCTTAATATCCGCTTCAATCTTTAATAATATTGGAGGTAAAGATATGATGAAAAGAAACATCAAACACCTTCTATTCGTGGCAGGAATGAATATCCTGCTCTTGTCGGGCTGCGGCGGCAAAGGCAAAACCCTTGGCGAATTTCCCGATATGAAAATGGAAGCCCTTTCCGCAGAAAAACTGATTGAGCAAGCAGAGGAGTACAACGGCAAAAATCTACTGGTGTCCGGAACGGTTGTCACCCTCGACCTGCTGACCCGCCAGCAGCTTCAAATCCAAGTGCCGGTATCCAATACGGTTATTACTGTGGAAGCGGCAGGTGGGTTCAGCTTTCCCAAAACGGTGCTCAATCAGCAAATCACTGTTTATGGTGAGTTTAGGGTTCAGACTTATACAAATCTGGACAATGTAACACTGGCCCGTGGGAAAGATGCCATCCCCGCTGCCTACCTTATCAATGCATCAGGTATAAAATATTAGGCTGGCTGCTATGATGAATTATCTCTATGTCGGACTGGGCGGCTTCATTGGCGCCGTCGGCAGATATGCCGCCACCGGTCTGGTGCAGCGCCTTTTCCCGGTGAGCTTTTTCCCCTTAGGCACCTGGACGGTCAATCTCATCGGCAGCTTTCTCCTGGGCTATCTGGCTGTTTTTGCAGAATCTCACCTCATTCCATCCAGCTTGCGCATTTTTCTTTTTATGGGAATTCTGGGTGGGTTTACCACATTCAGCGCCTTTACTTTTGAAACACTGATGCTGATCCGAAGCCAGCAATACAGCCTGGCGCTTTTTTATACTCTTGGTCAGCTTTTCACCGGTGTTTTTGCCGCAGTTGCCGGTTTCTGGCTGGCGCGGCTTTCATAAAAATGGAGGGACTATGAGTTTGCAAAAAGACGGACATCTGCTGCGTGTTTACATCAACGAGAGTGATCATTACGAGCACATCCCGCTCTATGAGTGGATTTTGCGGAAAGCGCAGGAAAAGGAGCTGGCCGGGGCGACGGTTCTTCGGGGAATGGCCGGATTCATCGCCAGCGATCCCATCCACACCCAAAAAGTGCTGCGCCTCAGCGACAATCTGCCCGTCGTCATCGAAATCGTGGACCATCTGGAAAAAATCGAAACCTTCCTGCCCATTCTCGATAAGGTCATCGGCGAAGGGCTAGTCACGCTGGAAAGGGTGCAGGTCTTCTTGTATCGAAGCCGCTAATTTCACCTTGATTCAAATTGGCGGTTTTTCCAGCACATTTTCCGCTGCGTGCCCAAAATTTAAGCTGGAGGAGGCGTCTCATTTCTTGGTGGCTGATACATTCTCGCGATAGCTTCCGCCTCGGCTTTGATTTTCTCAATGAGTCCAGGAGGTGAAAGCGCCTGGATATGCCTTCCCCAGCTCAAAATCCAGCTTATAAAATCGGGCGCCAGGGGCACTTGCATTGTCAGAGTAAGTGAGCCATCCTCATTTTTGGTGATTTGCTGCGACTCGTGCCAGACTCTGCCTATGAAATAGCGCTTGATCTCTGGGTGAATGCGCAGCGTCACGTCCACCGGCTCACCTGAGAAGACACCAAAGCGGGTCAGGGTAAATTGCTCTTTTGAGAAAATGGGTTTTTCGGCCTGGGGTTCGGGGCTGATTTCTGCTTTTTGAATAAAATGGAGCAGCAGCGAAGCAGGCTCGCTGTGATTACG
>DSDE01000190.1 GCA_011049095.1 Fidelibacterota bacterium | reverse complement strand
GCAGCCTGGTACAGACATTGACTGAGAAAAATAGCAGTGTTGGCTGGGGTGCTTTTTATATGCTGGTCAATATTGGCGGTTTTTTAGGGCCGCCATTGGCACATTTTCTCTATGGTATCAGTTGGCCTGCCGTTTTTTATGGCTGTGCAGTCGTGGTCAGTCTCAATTATTTTATGCTTTTAACATATAAAGAGATTCCTGCCGGAGGAGACCAGTCAGGCAATCCTTTGACAATTCTCACAATGACTTTAAAGAATATCATTCAGCCGCGATTGGGCGTTTTTATTCTTATTATGTCTGGTTTTTGGCTGATGTTTATGCAGCTTTTTGATATGCTGCCAAATTTTATCGTTGACTGGGTTGACAGCTCAATGATTGTCAGCGCACTGAATTTGCCCAGCTTTATGACCACAGAGACAACACGCGGTGTGATGATGACACAGGAGTGGATGATTAATATCAATTCAGGACTCATTGTTTTGTTTGTCTTGCTTGTTTCCTGGCTTGTTTCCAGAATGCGTCGGGTCTCATCCATCTTTTTCGGCATCGTCATCTCTTCATTTGGGCTTGTATTGGCCGGATTCACAATGATTGGCTGGATGGTGCTGCTGGGTATTGCTTTTTTTAGCGTGGGAGAAATGATGGCCAGCCCGAAAATGAATGAATACCTGGGTGTAATCGCTCCGGCTGGCCAAAAGGGACTCTATATGGGATATGCCAATATACCACTGGCGGTGGGCTGGGGCTATGGCAGTCTAATGGGGGGACAAGTTTACGACAAAATGGGAGATAAGGCGAACCTGGCGCTTCGATATATGGCGGAAAATCTATCCATAACTGAAGAAATGAGCAGGCCGCAAGCCTTTGATAGGCTGCTTTCAGAGCTCAATATAAATGCCATTGAAGCAACACAGCTTTTATGGCAGACTTATCATCCCTATAAACTATGGTATCAATTTGCGTTAGTAGGTTTAGCTTCAGCGATTGGCATCTTTTTCTACAGTCGCTGGGTTAAAAAGTATGAAGGAAACATCTAAACAAAAAGGAGAAGACAATGAAGAAAGTCGCACTTGTTCTGGCACTGATTCTCAGTGTATCTGTCATCGCATTTGCCGCGCCAACTCATGATTGGCAGGAAAACTACGGGAAAGTCGGACGGCTTTATCCTGTTGCAGCAGGTTATTACTTTACCTTGGTTGGTGGCAAAACAACCATGAATCCTGCATCGGGCTATTATTTCCTGGAAAAATCACACGCCAACTACGACAAGCTGGCTGAGCTCATTTTCTGGAGCGCGGCTTATGGCTGGAAAATCAATGTCCATTGCAAACCTGCAAAAAATGCCAGAGGCCACGCCGTTATTGATTATTTGCTGGTGGATACAAATAATCGATAGAACTTATTACAAAAAACTAGACAAAAAAGGCGCTCTGTTTATAGGCGGAGCGCCTTCTTCATTTTTACTTACCAAATATCTTTTCATTTTATTGCTTTTCCCGATATTGATGGTGGCGAGTGAATATTTTAGCAAAGAGGAGATCTTTTCTTTGCTGGTAAATCTGCCGGATTATTCTCAACAAAATAATGAAAATGGACTCTTTGCCTGGCATGAAAGCTATTATTTACAGGGCTTAACAGACTTATTTATATGCTCTGAATCAGACTCTCTAATGGTGATATTGCTCAGTCGCTATGAAAATGTATTGAATAATCGTGATGATTTTCGGACTGTAGAAAGTTATCACAAACAATACACCAGCGAATATTGGAATGGAAGCGCCTCATTTCCCGGCTGGAGAAATCTTCATTATCAGGAGGGCAAACCTTATACCTATTTTATTCATGATGCCTTGATTACTGCACCCATGGTTCAGCTTGCCCTTTTTCTGAAAAATCGGCCTGCATATAAGATTCCTCTAAAAATTTTTCTAAATGAGCCGATAGAAGATGCCACAGCCCTGGCGGAGCTTCTCTACAAAAAAACAGCAGAAACCATTGCTGGTCACGAGTTTAAATTTTTTAACAATGCTTATCACACATTTCTATCGCCAAAACCTGCCGAATATCCGATCAATTTTAAAAGCGCTGTCTCCAGATTACTCTTTTTGATGGCTTTATATGATGATAGGGCTCTAATTCCAAATACAATGATAAGCTATCGGGAACGCTTTAATATACTTTTTAGTGATCTGGGCAAACACTTGCGACCAGATGAAAAATTGCTTTTCAAATACTCAAACAGAGTTAATTCGAAAATGGAAGATGTGAGTCACGGAGCGATAACTGTCAGACTTATTGCTACACTCTACGAAAACCATAATGCCCTTTCTGAGGATTTTAAACAAATAGTAGAAAACTATTATTATGCGCTAGGTAAAACAGCAGATGGTTTAATTACTGGCAGCCAATTTCATGATCCCACATTCAAAAATGCCTTAATCTGGGACAGCTCATTCTACATTGATGGGAATACGCCTAAAGATAAATCGTATCACCGCTCATTTGCAGCTTTATGGATCCTCGTGGTTGATACGCAGGGGGACTATTTTCATAAAATAAATGAAAATTTTCGTCATTATTATGAAAAGCTGTCCCCTATGAACGATAAAATCAGGGCCCACGAATTTCTCGGCTTTGTCTATCTCTATTGTCATGGGAAAAAAAATACTCAGTAAGCAAGAGACACTTTTGTAAATTACGCTATGATAATTATTTTGCTAAAGGAGAGCTATAAATGAACGAGTTAAAACAAACCCCTTTTTATGAATTTCACACCGGTTTCAATGCAAAAATGGTTGATTTTGCCGGTTATCTCATGCCGGTGAGCTACAAGGGCATTAATTTTGAGCACCAAATAGTTCGTGAAAAACTTGGTGTCTTTGATGTTTCCCATATGGGAGAATTTTTTATTGAGGGCGGCGGGGCAGAAGCCTTTCTCCAAAATCTGACAATAAATGATGTCAGCGCACTGGAGGATGGACAGGCACAATATTCAGCAATGTGCTATGAAAATGGTGGCATTGTCGATGATCTATTAATCTATCGCTTCAGTAAAGACAAATTTATGATGGTTGTGAATGCCTCAAATATTGATAAAGATTTTTCATGGGCTCAAACTCATTTACTCCCGAATGTAAAACTCACCAATCGAAGCGATGAATTTGCTTTGCTGGCGATTCAGGGTCCCAATTCACGGGAGCTTTTACAAAAACTTACCAACGTAAAGCTTCAAGAAATTGGTTTTTATCATTTTGCAGAAGGTGAGCTCGCTGGAAAGTCAATGATCATCAGCCGTACCGGATATACTGGAGAGCTGGGTTTTGAGCTATATCATTCACCCAAAGACTCAAAAGATTTGTGGCAGGCACTTTTTGATTTTGGGGCAGAAATGGGTCTGGAACCAATTGGGCTGGCCGCCCGTGATACGCTTAGACTAGAGATGAAATATTGCCTTTACGGAAATGATATTGATGAGACAACCAATCCGCTTGAAGCCGGTTTGGGATGGATTACAAAGCTGGATAAGGGTAATTTTATTGGCCGAAATGCCCTTTTACAGGTTAAAAATAATAAAGTATCCCGAAAACTTATTGGTTTTAGAATGCTTGAACGTGCCATACCTCGCCATGGCTGTTCTGTTTACGTCAATGGAGAAAAAGCAGGCATCGTCACTAGTGGTACTCATTCACCAACACTAAAAGAAGCCATCGGCTTAGCTTATGTTCCAGCTTCACATAGCAAGGCCGGTATGGAGCTCTCTATTGAAATCCGAGGCAAGCAATTTTTGGCAAAAATCGTAAAAACACCTTTTGTTAACAGCTCACCCTATTGATTAAATGACAATAACTTATCAAAGACAAAGGGAAATAATAGGAATTTTGCTTATTATAATAGGCATTTTAGTTGCGGTTAGCTTGGCAACATTCTCACAAAATGACGAACTTGCCGTGGACCGATACTTTTTAATTGAAAATGGGATGGGTATCGCCGGCGTTTTTATCAGCTATTTTCTGATTAAGTTTGGTTTTGGGTATTTTAGTTGGGGTATAGTTGTTTTGCTGCTTGTATGGGGTTGGTGGCTTTTTTCACATAAGCTGATTCGCCCGCTTATTCGTTTTTCATTCTATCTTCTGATTTTGATGTTTTTAGGCAGCAGCATTCTTTCGGTGCCATATATCCAGCATCAGTTCAGTTTAGCTACCGACTATAGCAGCGGCGGCGCTATTGGTGGTCTGACCGCCCATTTTCTCCTGGATTGGTTTGGTCGTTGGCCGACAATTTTTCTCCTCTTTTCACTCCTGATAATATCTATTTTTAACTATTTCTACTGGAGTATGTATGCGCCTTTCAGGTTTTCTTACCAATGGATTTTGAGTCAGATTCAAGCTTATCGGCAAAAGCGCCAAAAACCAAAGGTGACAAAAGTAAAACCTAAAGCGGAGGCGCCTGAAATAGACAGCTTTGGCGATGATGATATTCCAGAAATTGAAGTCACTGAATCAGAGCAACAAATTAGATCAAGGGGTGATGAAGATGAAGCTAAGATGCCAGTGATACTTACAGAGCCTGATGAAATAAGCGATATTCAAACAAAAGATACACCTGAGAAAAGCATTCTGAATATTGGGAAAATAGCTCCAATTAGCAGTGAGCCGGCAGCGAAATCGATTGTAGATGAGACAGAAGAAGGCTTCGAGGTGGAAGAAAAACGCAGCGATGATGCTGTCAATTATGATGAAGTCGTTAAATCGCAGCAAAGCAAGGAATTATACAAACTGCCATCAGTTGATCTTTTAGAAACACCACCTGCCAGCCAGGATATTGATGAAGAAGAGCTGAACGAAAACGCCAAACTGCTAACCCAGACACTTGCTGATTTTAAAGTGGATGGCAAGGTAACCAGGGTTGTGCCTGGCCCGGTTGTTACTCTTTATGAAGTGGAGCCGGCAGTCGGTGTGCGAGTCAATCGGATCAGCGTTCTTGCTGATGATATTGCCAGAGTAATGGCAGCCCTGCGCATTCGAATCATTGCTCCTATTCCAGGCAAAACTGTGGTTGGAGTGGAAATTCCCAATAAATACCCGGAAATTGTGTATTTTAAAAGTATCGTCAACTCGGAAAAGTTTCTGAAAAATGAAGGTTTTCTGACCATTGCCCTGGGAAAAACAGCCAATGGAGAACCCTTTGTTTTTAATCTTGCTAAAATGCCTCACATACTGATTGCCGGCACAACTGGCAGTGGCAAATCAGTTTGTATTAACACCATTATTATGTCAATATTATACAGAGCCAAGCCCGATCAGGTCAAGCTAATATTAGTAGATCCCAAAAAGCTTGAGCTTAGCGTCTATAAGGCGCTGGTGAATTATCATCTAATAACCAGTGAAGATATTGATGAATATGTGATTACATCACCAAATAACGCAGTGATGGCCCTGCGTAGCGCAGAAGTCGAAATGGAACGACGATATACGACTTTGGCGTCAGTAAATGTGCGGAATATTGATGAATATAATCAAAAATCAGAGCGCACAGGAGAATATCCGCCTTTGCCGTATATTGTAGTTGTTATTGATGAGTTGGCAGACCTGATGATTACTGCAAGCCGGGAAATTGAAGAACCCATTGCCAGGCTGGCTCAAATGGCTCGGGCAGTGGGCATCCATTTGGTAGTTGCTACCCAACGGCCAAGCGTAGATGTGATTACCGGCGTGATTCGGGCAAATTTTCCTGCCCGAATCGGATTTCAGGTGCCAACAAAAATCGATAGCCGCACAATATTAGATACCGGAGGCGCTGAGAAGCTACTTGGCAAAGGTGATATGCTTTTTCTTGCTCCAGGCAGCAGTGAGCCAACGCGGGTTCACAATTCCTTTCTTGTTTTAGATGAGATTGAAAAGGTTATGGAGCATATTATCACTCAGCCGCAAGATTCTCAGGAATATCTTTTACCCACAGCAAAAAAACCTGAAGATAACGACGGTGAAGATGCTTTTGGTATTGATGATTCCAACGATCCGCTTTTTGATGAAGCGCTGCGTCTGATTGTCCAACACCAGCAAGGCTCCATCTCGCTGATTCAAAGAAGACTAAAGGTGGGTTATTCACGAGCATCTCGGTTAATAGATCAGTTAGAAAGAGCGGGCATTGTGGGCCCATTTACCGGCTCTAAAGCCAGAGAAGTCCTGGTTGATACAGACTATCTGGAAAGGCGCCGCGAGTTTGATGACGGCTCTTTTGATGACGATTGAGACACTCTGACTCTTTCGCCATATCGGGGCAAATGAAAGGAGTATTTTTATGAATCCATGGGAACTTAATGTTGATCTGAAAGATGTCTTTCTTGATTTTACCT
>DSDE01000219.1 GCA_011049095.1 Fidelibacterota bacterium | reverse complement strand
GCTATCAACAGCATGATCATTCACTTTGAGAATGCGGTCTCCGGCCTGCAATCCGGCAGCTTCGGCGGGATAGCCTTCATTGACAGAACTGACGACGGGGTCTTTGGCCATTTCCGGCACACCGCTCTGCCAGGTAAGAGCAAAAAAGATGATGACCGCCAGCAGCAAATTCATCAAAACGCCGGCTGAGGTGACAAATATTTTCGCCCAGGCCGGTTTGGCCCGGTATTCATAAGGCTTGGCTTCTTGTCCGGCAAATTCGGTATCAAAACTTTCATCAATCATACCTGACATTTTCACGTATCCGCCTAAAGGAACCCAGCCCACCTGATAGCTGGTTTCGCCATATTGTCTGGCAAATATTTTGGGGGGATAGCCGATAGAGAAGGTCTCGACACGAATACCCACCAGTTTGGCAGCGAGAAAATGTCCCAGCTCATGAACTAAAATTAAAATTCCCAATACGACAATGGTTGAGATAATATATATCATTGGATTTCCTTTCGTTTCATAGTGATATAATCGGTGATTTGCTTCTCGGTAGCAAGGATTTCTTCCAAATCGGGGTTTTGAATCACCGGAAATTTTTGCAGCGCTTCATCAGTCCATTCCCAGATTTGCTTAAAGCGGATTTCTTCTTTCATAAAGGCGTAAACAGACTGTTCGTTGGCCACATTGAGAATAGCCGGCGCCGTTCCGCCGATTTTCAGCGCTTCGTAAGCCAGCTTGAGCGCTGGAAATTTCTCAAAATCGGGCTGGAAAAAGCTTAGTTGCCCAAGCTTTGCCAGGTCGAGCCTTTCCCAATCGGCTTTAATGTGTCGCGGGTAACTAAGAGCATACTGAATGGGAATTTTCATATCAGGGAGGCCGAGCTGGGCTTTCACACTGCCATCCCGAAATCGCACCAAGCTGTGAATAATAGATTGGGGATGAATGAGCAGCTCAATCTTTTCAGCTGGAATCTGAAAGAGGTGATAGGCTTCAATCACTTCCAGACCTTTATTCATAAGGGTGGCAGAATCAATGGTGATTTTAGCCCCCATTGCCCAATTGGGATGCTTCAAAGCTTCCTTCAAAGTAATTTGATCAAAAGTGTCTCGTTCGCGATGGAGAAAAGGTCCGCCGCTGCCGGTGAGGATCAGGCTATCCAGATCTTCCTGCTTTTCTCCTTGCAGACATTGCCAGATGGCGCTGTGTTCGCTGTCCACCGGATAAAGCGCCGTCTTTTTTTTCTTAAGGAGAGTATTAACCAGATCGCCGGCCATCACCAGACTCTCTTTATTGCTGAGGGCTATGTCAATTCCGGCATTGATTGCTGCGATGGTGGGCTGTAGCCCACTACTGCCAACAATGGCATTCAGCGCTATATCTGCTTCTTTGTTAGCTGCCAGGTTAAGGATTCCCGATAGACCAATCATCAGCTTCGTTTTTGTCCCTGCAGTCAGATTGCAAAGCTTGGGAAAAAACTCTGCTCTGGCTATAGCGGCATATTTAGGATTATATTTCATAATCTGTCTGGCCAATTCTTCAATATTTCTATTGCCAGTGATATAGAGCAACTCGAATTCCTCAGGATGGCTCTCAATCACTTTCAATGCATTATTCCCAATGCTGCCTGTACTTCCCAGAATACCGATTTTTTTCATATAGAAATTCCTCTTGAGAAAGATACAGACCACAAATGCCCATTAGCCTTGAGATTTAAGGCAGACTGACGCCAGCTTAATCGCATATATGGCATTCCAAACCAATCATCGGGATAGAATGCATTGACTGCACCCTTTTCCAGATTTAGCTCCAGCCCGGCAGCAATATAAAATTGATAGATAGCTCGCCAGATTTCTCCTGCTATAGAAAAACGGCGCATTCTTAAAAGAGGTCCATCGGCATGCCGCTTTTGAAAAGATAAGCGATATCTGACAATGGCAGAATCGGACTGAAACGGCTCAACAATAGCGCCCAGCATAAAATAGTGATACAATTCATCTTCAGCGCTTTGATAAGCCAGGCTACCGCATAAGGCAAAAGGCTGCTGCAACGGAAAAGAAAAACCAGCGGAAAAAAGCGGCGCAACAATAGACCTGGACTGTGTCAGCGCAATATTCAGAGAAAATGCTTCAGGATAATTTGCTGCGTGAAAGGGATCAAAACCATTCAGATAGGTGATGGCTTCACTCCGGCTCAGTACTTTTCCTGGATGAGGCTGCGCAAAAAGTGATAGTGGCAGCCAAAGAACAAAAAGCCCCAAAAATACTTGATGGGGGCATTTTCCAGAGAAAAGTAATCTAAAAACATAAGGCACTATAATATTCCCCGTTGACTCCCCTTGACAAAATCAATCGCATATTGTGTTTCGGGAATCAGCACATTGCTTTTTTCAAAAAAACTGACAGCATCGGTGTAATTCAAATGTTTACGATATAAAACTCTATAAAAACCGGCGATGGCGTCGATGGTCTCATCAGAAAAGCCCCGCCGCTTGAGGCCCACAACATTCAGCCCGGCATATTTTAGGGGCTCGCCTGCAGCCAATATATACGGCGGAATATCTTTTGAAACTCGAAAGGCGCCGCCAATGAAAACATGCGCACCAATGGTTACAAACTGATGAACGGCAACCATACCGCCAAGTATAGCCCAATCGTGAATGCTCACATGCCCCGCTATCTGTGTGGCATTAGAAAGGATACAGTGATTTCCCACTTCACAATCATGGGCAATGTGGACATAGGCCATGATAAGTGTATGACTGCCGATTACCGTTTTGCCGTGCTCAATGGTGCCTCGATGGATAGTGGAAAATTCCCTAATCGTGCTATCATCACCAATTTCGGTTAGAGTTTCCTCACCGGCATATTTGAGGTCCTGCGGCTGCTCGCTAATCATTGCACTGTTAAAAATGGCGCATCTTTTGCCGATTCTGGCGCCATTGCGAATGACGGCATGGGAGTGAATGACCGTATCTTCGCCAATTTGTACATCTTCATCAATGATTGCATAAGGACCGATTTTCACATTTTCGGCAAGCTGTGCCTCTGGAGATACAATAGCGGTTGGATGAATATCTTTCATTTTTCTACCAGAGCAGCAGTTAATTGCGCTTCGGCAACAAGCTGTCCGTCCACGGTAGCTGTGCCTTCCATTTTATAAGTACCCAAACGGGCTTTTACCAATTTCAGCTTGAGAATGAGCTGATCTCCCGGAGAGACGGTCTTACGAAATTTTACTGATTCCATCCCAGTAAAAAAAATGAGTTTGCTGTCAGGCTGAGAAATGGAATTGAGCAGGAGGATACCGCCGGTCTGCCCCATCGCTTCTAAAATTAAAACACCAGGCATGACAGGTCTTTCCGGAAAATGACCCATAAAATAGGGCTCGTTGATAGTTATATTTTTAATGCCTTCCACACATTCGCCAGGCTGTAGCATCGTGATGCGGTCAACCAACAAAAAGGGATAACGATGTGGCAGAATACGGTTAATAGCTGAGATGTCAAGCTGTATGGTCTTTTTTTCATTATTTTCAACTGAGAGCAATTGCTGGGTAATCTGTTTTTCAAAAAGGCGGCGAATGGTTTTTACCACCTCGACATTGGCCTTGTGTCCGCTGCGAGCTGCCACAACATGCCCTTGGATTGGCATTCCCAAAAGTGTCAAATCACCAATTAGATCGAGAATTTTATGGCGCACCGGCTCATTGGCATAGCGAAGCTGGCGGTTATTAAGGGTGCCATATTTCTCAACGCTGATTTTATCAGTAATGTTAAAAATCTTTTTGAGGTGCGCAAGATTCTCAGACTCCACTTTTTTATCAACAAAAATGATGGCATTATCTAAAGTGCCACCTTTGATCAGGCCCATATTTTTTAATGATTCCACTTCACTGAGCAGACTGAAGGTGCGGGCAGAACTAATTTCATTGATGAAATCTTCTTTCAGAGAATAGAGGGCATAATACTGAGTCCCCAAAGTGGGATAACTTGGATAATCCAACATAAAAGTAATACGAAATCTGTCTGAAGGTGTAACGTGAATGTCTATTCCCTTGCCTGGCTCATCATAAGTGACTGTTTTATCAATGACCAGCACATTGCGAATGGCATCTTGCTTCACGACACTGGCTGAAAGCAGCGCATCTACAAAAGGTTTGGCGCTGCCATCCATTACCGGCGGCTCGGGGCCCGTCAGCTCAATGAGAATATTGTCAATCTCCAGGCCCGAAACAGCGCCCAGCACATGCTCAACCGTGTGAATGCGGGTTCCCTTCAGGCCCAGCGTTGTACCTCGACTGATGTCCACCACGTAGTCAACGTTAGCAGGAATTTCCACCCGTTCTGGCAGGTCTGTCCGAACAAAACGGATTCCGCTGTTTTGCTGCGCCGGATGAAAAGTAACACTGCTGCGGACACCTGTGTGCAGGCCAATTCCGGAAACCGTCACCGGTTTTCCAATTGTATGTTGATTTTGTATCATAGAAAATCCGAAAATCTCTCTTTCAAAAAACTGATTATTCGTTTCAATTCTTCGTTCATTTGCGGCAGCTTCCGTAAATATATTTCCCTTTTGCGGTAATCATTAATGGGCATTGCCGGCACGCCGCCTACTGTTTCTGGTGCGGAAATATCTTTTGTTATGCCGGTTCGGGCTGCCACTTGGGTGCCAGGTGCGATTTTCACATGGCCATTAACAGCCACCTGTCCACCAAAAATGCAGTAATCGCCAACAACGGCGCTACCTGCAAATCCTGTCTGACCAGCCACGGCACAATGCTTGCCAATTTTTACATTGTGGGCGAGGTGAACAAGATTATCAATTTTGCTTCCTTGCCCCACAATCGTAGCCCCTACAGTAGCTCTGTCAATGGTACAGTTGGCGCCGATTTCTACATCATCCTCAATAATGACCCGGCCTAATTGCGGTATTTTTTTAAAACTGTCACCCTGAAAATTAAATCCAAAACCATCGCTGCCAATAACGGTTCCGGCGTGAATAATCACATTATTGCCTATTTCTGTGTGGTCATAGATGGTGACATTCCCGTAAATAACGGTATTGCTGCCAATTTTCACGTTGTGACCGATTATGGTATTGGCCCCAATATGGCAATTTTCTCCAAAACTTGCGCTTTCGTCTATCACCGCTCGGGGATGAATGATTCGCTCTTGCAGGCCCCGTTCAGGGAAAAAATGTGGAATCAGGCGTGCAAAATCTCCCTGGGGATTCTTACTGAGTATCACATTTGGAAAATCAGTTTTAAGCTCCGGGTTCAGTATAATTGCCGCGGCGCCACTTGAATCGATATATTTTTGATAGCGGGGATTATCAACAAAAGTCAGAGAACGACCGTCAGCCCGATGTATTTCGGCCAGCTTTTCTATCTGTAAATCAGCATCTCCCCTGAAATCACAGGAAATGAGATCTGCAATCTCCTTTAAAGAAAAAGGATGGGACGGCACTATTTTATCTCAGTTGCTTTACTCAACTCATAAAGAACAACGCTGGTAAGATCGTGCTTGGGATTGGCGAAAACAATGGACCGCTGGGCAGTATCAATGATATAGTCATAGCCACCTTCGGCACCAATCTTTTTCAGGATATTATTAATTTTTTCCAGCACTGGCGCCATCAGCTCCGCTTCTTTTTTATAAATCTCACCCTGGGGACCAAATTTTGTCATTTGATAATTCTGAATATCCATTGCCAGCTTCTCGGCTTCTTCTTCTTTCTGTTTTTTCCAAAGATCTGTCGCTACAAATTTCTTCTTTTCATACTCTTCCAGCAGATTTTGATAACGAACCTGCATTTCCTGAAATTCTTCCTGATAGCGGCGGTTTTGCGCTTCCAATTTGGAAAGGGCATCTTTACTCTCTTCATAATCCAAGAGAATTTTTTCGGAATCAATATATCCGATTTTTAATTCTGCCTGGGCAAAACCCGCGATAAGCATCATAGCAAGAAAAACAATCCAAGCTCTTTTCACAATATACTCCTTTTTTAAAATGGCATTCCAAAGACGAAGTGACTCTTCCAGCCATCCGCTTTTCCGTCAAAATTATTATCATCCAGTGCATAGCCTAAATCAAAGCCAAGGACACCAACCATGGGCATGTAGATACGGGCGCCAATTCCTGCAGACCGCACTAAATCCGGAAAGTAAATATCCCGATAATTTCGCCAGACCTGGCCTGTTTCTGCAAAGGCAAAGGCATAGAGCGTGGGATTTTCCGAGAGAAGGTAACGCAGCTCTGTGGAATATTTCAGCATCGTTTGCCCGCCGATGGGATTGCTGCCGCTTCTGGGACCGATTGACTGGTCATTGTAGCCGCGCAGCGGTATGGTATATGATACCATTCCTGCACCACCCATATAAAAG